>JAKLLJ010000320.1 GCA_023150215.1 Thauera sp.
GCGGCGGGCGGCATGGACGCGGCGCCGCGCGCCGGCCAGCCCGGAGCGCACACGCGCAGCGTGTTTCGCATCCCGGGCATGGACTGCCCGTCCGAAGAGCACATGATCCGTCTGCGTCTGGCCGACGTGCCGGTGGCGGCGCTGAAGTTTGACCTCGCTGGGCGGCAGCTGACGGTGGACCACGGCGGTGAGGCGGCAGCGATCCTCGTCCGCCTCGTGCCGCTGGGTTACGGCGCCGAGCTCGCCGAGTCGCGCCCGCTCGCCGCCGGCGAGGGGCCGGCCGCCGCGCCCGCCGACGATGCGGCCGAGGCGCGTGTGCTGTGGATCCTGCTTGCGCTCAATGCGGCGATGTTCGTCATCGAGCTCGGCGCCGGCGTGTGGGCGCGCTCGGCGGGCCTGGTCGCCGACGCGATGGATATGTTCGCCGATGCCGCGGTGTATGGCGTAGCGCTCTATGCGGTGGGGCGCGCGGCGCGCTACAAGCTGGGTGCCGCGCGTCTCGCTGGCATGCTGCAACTGTTGCTGGCGCTGGGCGCGCTGGCCGAGACGGCCCGCCGCATGCTCGCCGGGGCGATGCCGGAGCCGGTGGGTATGATGGGCATTGCGCTGCTCGCGCTTGCCGCCAATGTCGCCTGCCTGGTGCTGATCGCCCGCCATCGCGACGGCGGCGTGCACATGAAGGCGAGCTACATCTTCTCGGCCAACGACGTCATCGCCAACCTCGGTGTGATCGCCGCCGGTGCGCTCGTGGCGTGGACCGGCAGCGCGTGGCCGGACTGGATCATCGGGCTGGTGATCGCAGCGTTGGTGCTGGCGGGGGCGGTGCGCATTCTGCGGCTCAGGTGAGTGTGATCGTGAGTCCTGCGCGCTGTCCGCTGCAGCCGCTCGTCAGCGTTGAGCCTGCGGGCTCGCGGGGGGCGTGGCGGTGCGCGGGCGCTGCTGCGGGGGAGTGCCATCCGTTGAGACCGTCGACATGAACGAAGTGAACGACGCCGATCGCAGCCCGTGGGCGGTTTTCGTGATCTTCCTGCGCCTCGGGCTCACCTCGTTTGGCGGCCCGGTGGCGCACCTCGGCTATTTCCACGCCGAGTTCGTCGCGCGCCGGCGCTGGCTGGGCGAGCGCGCCTATGCCGACCTGGTGGCCCTGTGCCAGTTCCTGCCCGGTCCGGCGAGCAGTCAGGTGGGCATGGCACTCGGCCTGCAGCGCGCTGGGTATGGCGGGGCGCTGGCGGCGTGGGTGGGGTTCACGCTGCCTTCGGCGGTGGCGCTGATCCTGTTCGCGCGCGGTCTTGCCCGCTTCGGCGACGCGCTGCCGGCGGGGATGCTGCACGGGCTCGAGGTCGTGGCGGTCGCGGTGGTGGCGCAAGCGGTGTGGGGGATGGCGGGCAAGCTGTGCACCGACGTGCCGCGCGTCACGATCATGGCGGTGGCGGCTTGCGTGGTGCTGGCGCTGCCTTCGGCGTGGAGCCAGGTCGGGGTGATCGCGCTTGCAGGCCTGGCCGGCCTGGCGGTGTTTCGCGCGCCGGCGGACGGTGGTGTGCGCGAAGCCATGGCGGTGGCCATCGGTGCGCGCGCGAGCCTTGCCTGGCTGGCGTTGTTCTTCGTGCTGCTCGCCGGCTTGCCGCTGCTTGCGGCGCTGCAGCCCGAGGGCTGGCTGGCGCGCATCGATGCCTTCTATCGCGCCGGTGCGCTGGTGTTCGGCGGCGGCCACGTGGTGCTGCCGCTGCTGCAGGCCGAGGTGGTGCCGCCGGGCTGGGTGGGTAACGAGGCCTTTCTCGCCGGCTACGGTGCGGCGCAGGCGGTGCCGGGGCCGCTGTTCACCTTCGCGGCTTTTCTCGGTGCGGCGGCCGGTGGCGCGTATGGCGGCTGGATGGGAGGGATGGTCTGCCTGCTGGCGGTGTTCGCGCCGTCCTTCCTGCTGGTGGCGGGCGCGTTGCCACTCTGGGAGCGCCTGCGCCGCGATGCGCGCATGCAGGCGGCGCTCGCCGGGGTGAATGCGGCGGTGGTCGGCCTGCTGCTGGCTGCGCTCTACCAGCCGGTGTGGACGAGCGCGATCCATCGCCCGCAGGATTTCGCCCTCGGTCTTCTGGCGCTGGTCGCGCTGATGTCGTGGAAATGGCCGCCCTGGGTCGTGGTGGCGGTCTGCGGCGTGGCGGGCGGGATGCTCGGAATGCTCGCGCCGTAGCGCGGGGGGAAAGGCGGTTCGCGGCTTCCGCCGTTCCGACAGGTCGTGGGGGGCTGTGGTTCGCGGCTGCCGCCGCTCCTACACGTTGCGGGGGGCTGTGGTTCGCTGTGGAGCGGCGGCAGCCGCGAATATCACGCTGCAGCGCCGTCGCGCGGACCACGCACGCGAACGCTTCCGCGCGCTCGCCCTGAACGATGCCCGGCCGCTTCCTCAGCCCTTGTCTTCCTCGTCCAGCATCCGCTTCAGATAGTCGGGCACGCCTGACAGCACCAGGGTGTCGGTGGCGCGATCGTAGTGCACGGCGCCGGAATGCAGGCCGCTGCGCTCGAACTCCAGCTTCCAGTTCTCGCCGCTCGCGCTGAAGCGCACCAGCGGGCGGATCGCGCGCCGGTTGGGGATGAAGCCCGGGGCGATCTTGGTCTCCGCGGCGCGCAGCAGGGCGTCCAGACGCTCGGGCTGCTCGGGGAAGACCTCGCGTGCGAGCTCCTCGAACACCACCGGCGCGCCGGCCTCGCTGAGCGTGTCGAGGTAGTCGTGGGCGCGCTCGAGCACGCTGTCGCGGGCGGCAGGGGCGAGGCGCTCGGTGTCGACGAAACGGTCGAGGGTGGCGACCAGCTTCTTGGTCTCCTGCAACGCCACCATAACGTCGCTGCAGCCGAGCACGCGCTTGAACCACGTGCCGCTCTTGCCGCGGCCGCGCAGGAAGCCGAGGTAGCGCTCGTCGTCGCGCCGCCAGCCCGACAGGTCGATGCGGCCGGCGGCGTGCAGCGTGGTGAAATCAAGATGGGTGCAGTCGAGCAGGTCGAGCGTGCCGTTGATGCTCACACCCTCGCTGCCGCCGAGCAGCGCGGTCCACAAGGTGTCGGTGTCGCCCTCGCGCACCCGTGCCACGACCAGATGGCCGCCGTCCTCAAGCTCCTCCTCGTCGGCGATGGCGTGCACGCGTTCGGCGAACTGGCGCGACAGGGCGACGAAGTCGAGGCTCTCGGCGACCAGGTGCTCGCGTAGCCAGCGCGCGAGCGGGAAGGCCTCCTCGTCCTCCTCGAAGCGGCCGAAGCCCTTCGCCGAGCGGCTGTCGTAGTGGGCGCACAGGCGCTCGACCAGGCGCAGCGCGGCGCCGTCGAGCGGGCACGGCGCCGCGCGCAGCGCCAGGCTCGCCGGGCTGCCGGCGGCCTTGGTCAGGGTGTGGACGATGAGGTGGGTGACGGTGTGGTCGACGGTGCGCATGCGGCGGGTCCGGGGAGGCGAAGCGGGGCGTGATTCTGCCATGGTGTGCCGGGTAGGCGGTCATGAGGGGGGAGGGGGTGTCGAGCGG
>JAKLLJ010000321.1 GCA_023150215.1 Thauera sp.
GTGAAGCTGCCCTTTCATCCCTTCATCGCCTTCATCCACCTGACAGGTATGTGGATGGTGGTCGCCGTGGCTGGTCGCGAAACCGGCCGATTCCAAGCAGTACGCCTCCAGGCCCGCCGACGCGAACTGAAGCGGAACGAGCAGCAGGAAGAAAATGGCAAGCCAACGGTGCATGGGCGACGATTTTAACCCCAGCCCGTTGGCTGACGGCGCATATCGCGACCATGAACGTACCGGCGCGCTGGCACCCCACATTGTGGTCACTCCGCCACCGAACCGCAGATCATTGCGCATGCTCATCGTGGCACACACAGACATCCCCCCGCGTCGGCGCCTCAAGCTCATGCAGGATGCCGCATTGCGCCGCACGATCGGGGGCACCGCACTGGCTGCGCAGGGCGACGAGTTGGCGCTCGAGCATTTGCAGGGTGTCGAGACGCGCGCGGACACGGGTGAGTTGGGAGTCGATCAACGCGTCGACCTCAGCACAGTCGGTTGTGGGGTCGTCCACGAAGCGCAGCAGTTGCGCGACGTCGACCAAGGCAATGTCCAGTGCCCGGCAGTGGCGGATGAACGCGAGGCGCTCAAGGTGCCCACCCGCGTAGGCCCGATATCCATTGGGGCTGCGGGAAGGCGCCGGGAGCAGACCGATCCGTTCGTAGTAGCGGATGGTTTCGACCTCGACGTGCGCGGCCTTGGCCAATTCACCGATCTTCATCGCCTGCATCTCCTCATTGCGGCCGCCCAACAGCTTAACCGCTTGACCCTGTAGTGGCTACAGGGTGTGTGATGCACCCCTCGCCCACGTTAAGGAGAAAACCATGGCCGGCTGTTGTTCCCACTCCACCTGCGATGCCAGCGCAGCGAGCCCGCGCTTCCGCCTGGCACTGTGGATTGCATTGATCGTGAATGCGGCGATGTTCCTGGTCGAATTCGTCGCCGGCCTTGCAGTCGGTTCGGTCGCCCTGTGGGCCGACGCCCTCGATTTCGCAGGAGATGCCGCCAACTATGCGCTGTCGCTGACGGTGCTGTCGTGGGGATTGATATGGCGGGCACGCGCGGCCTTGCTCAAGGGCGTGGCGATGGTGCTTTTCGGCGCCGTTGTAATGGCACGCGCCCTGTGGGCCTTCCAGCACGGCGTGACGCCTGAGCCGATCACGATGGGCGTGGTCGGCATGCTCGCACTGCTCGCCAACGCAGGGGTGGCGATGCTGTTGTATCGCTTTCGCTCGGGCGACGCGAACATGCGTTCGGTGTGGCTGTGCAGCCGCAACGATGCGATCGGCAATCTCGCGGTGATTCTGGCGGCAGCAGGCGTCTTCGGTACCGGAAGCGCATTGCCGGACCTTGTCGTTGCACTGGTGATGTCCGGGCTCGCGCTGTGGTCGGGGCTTGTCATCGTCGCTCACGCTCGGCGCGACATCGGCGACGCACGACAAGTACATCAGAAGGGATGAGAACAGCGGAGCGACGTGCTTGAGGCAATGACAGGTTTCGAGGCCCAGCGGCCATCAGGATGGCAGGATTGTGGAGAGGAGGACGGGCAGCTGATGGCCGTTATGATCAGCTATCCATAACGGCCAGTGGACTAAACCGCTCGCGCGGTAGGGGTGTGCTGAACCGCTCGTGACGAGCATCGAAGTTCGTGGTTTCCATCGGCAGCAGGCTTGCCATGTTGGGAGATGAGGCAATCGGCCTCGTCTTCGACAGGAGCAAGCCATGGATACCCCAACTCGTCCCGTCAGCCCCTTGCGCCAGCGCATGCTCGACGACATGCGGATGCGCAAGCTCACCCCCAAGACGCAGAGTGCGTACATCCGCGCGGTGTGCCGGTTCACGCGCTATCTGGGGCGCGCGCCCGATACCGCCACGGTGGAGGACCTGCGCAACTACCAGTTGCACCTGGTCGATACCGGCACCTCGCCGATGTCGCTCAACGCCGCCATCAGCGGGCTGAAGTTCTTCTTCGATATCACGCTTCAACGCGGCGAGTTGATGGCACGAATGCAGCCGGTCCGGCTGCCGCAGCGCTTGCCGGTGGTGCTCAGCCGCGAGGAGGTCGCGCGCCTGATCGCCGCCTGCAACAATCTCAAGCACCAGACGGCGCTGTCGCTCGCCTACGCGACCGGACTGCGAGCGAGCGAAGTGGTCTCGCTCAAGGTCAGCGACGTCGACAGCGGGCGCATGACCCTGCGGGTCGAGCAAGGCAAAGGCCGCAAGGATCGCTACGCGATGCTCTCACCCCTGCTGCTGGAGCGGTTGCGCGTGTGGTGGCGGGTCGCCCGGGCGCAGGGCAAGATGCTCGATGGCGGCTGGTTGTTCCCGGGCCTCAACCCGATCGAGTCACTTAGCCCGCGTCAGCTCAATCGCGCTGTTCAGGCCGCCGCCCTGGCGGCCGGCATCGACAAGCGGGTGTCGATGCACACGCTTCGCCACTATTCCGTGTGCCGGACTACGCCGCGCCGAGTCAGCTGGGGCCTGGAAAGCAGGCAGCCGTGAGGGTTTCGGCAGCAGAGGATTCTCGATGGCTCGGCATAGTTTGATCTTCTTTCAGGGGCATATCGCCCCGGAGGAAGGAGATCGCAATGGAACAGCTATACAGTAAGCGTCCGCCCACCGCCGTCTTCCCTTCCGCGTAGCGGTCGCTGACGATTGCCCCTCGGGAGGGGGCACCCAAATTTGTGCCCACGATTGCATTCATGGACACAAATTTGGATCACCGCCGCCATCGCGGCCCGCGCGGGCCGTACCGCCGCCACTCGATCGAGTTCAAGCGCACCGTCGTCGAACAGTCGCTGCAACCGGGCGCCTCCGTGTCGCGTCTCGCGCGCCAGCACGACGTCAACGCCAACCAGATCTTCGCGTGGCGCAAGGCCTACCAGGAAGGTCGCCTGGGGGGAGCTGCGTTCGTGCCGATCATCCTCGCCGACACCGACGATGAGGACGCGCCCGAGATGCTCGATACCCCAGCGGCCGCATTCGGTCGGCTGACGATCGAGCGCAAGGGCGCACGGCTGACCGTCGAAGGACGTCCCGACGCCCAGATGCTTGCGCAGGTTCTTGCGGTGCTGTTGCGATGATCGTCCCGCCTGCGGGCACGCGGATCTGGATCGCAGCCGGCATCACCGACATGCGACGCGGCTTCGACGGCCTGGCCGCGCTCGTTCAGACCCAACTCCAAGCCGATCCCTTCAGCGGACAGCTCTTCGTGTTCCGGGGCCGGCGTGGAGACCGGATCAAGGTGCTGTGGTGGGACGGCGACGGGCTGTGCCTGTTCGCCAAGCGGCTCGAGCACGGTAAATTCGTCTGGCCGCAGGTGACTCATGGGACCGTGGCGCTGACGCCGGCCCAGCTGTCGATGCTGCTCGAGGGCATCGACTGGCGGCGTCCGGCCAGAACGGCGCCGAATCGCGCTGCATAGCGGCTTATAGGACCTTTTTAGCGTCATTTGGCGGCGTTTGGCGGCATGCTCCGGTATCATGT
>JAKLLJ010000322.1 GCA_023150215.1 Thauera sp.
CTCCTCATTCCATGCGCGCGGCTTCGCCGCTGTGGTTGGCGAGTCGCGTCGGCGCGCGCCCCAGGGTGGTCATCACCAGGTCGTCGACCAGCGCGATCAGCAGCACGACCGAACCGAAGGCCATCGACAGCTGCGGGATCCACAGCGGCGTGGCGTCCACGCCCTGCGAGATCTCGTCGAATTCGTGCGACTGCAGCACCATGCGGATGGCGTAGAAGGCGAGCGTCGCCGCGACCGCGGTGGCGGTGGCGAGCGAGAACCACTCCAGCGCCGCGCGCAGGCGCGGCCCGGCACGCTCGAGCACCAGGCT
Source organism: Thauera sp. (assembly GCA_023150215.1). GTDB lineage: Bacteria > Pseudomonadota > Gammaproteobacteria > Burkholderiales > Rhodocyclaceae > Thauera. The sequence goes on from JAKLLJ010000322.1 coordinate 311, forward strand.
GACGCGGATGTGCTCGCCGTGCTTGAAGGTGTAGGCCAGGGCGAAGAAGCCGCAGGCCGCCATCGCGTAGCCGGCGTAATCATCGGTGCCCGGCAGGTAGATGCCCAGCGGCCGGGTCACGATGCCGGTCGCGACCAGCACCAGCGTGGCCACCATGCCGACGGCGGCGAGCGCCCCGGACAGGCGGTACAGCGAATCGAGGAACGCTCTCATGGCGGTCTCCGGAAGAGGCGGGGCCCGTGCGGACGAGCCCCGAGAGGCGGCGGATTACTTGAGCTTGTGATAGGCGTCGAGGATGGCCTGGCCGTCCGGACCGGCCTTCTCGACCCACTCGGCGGTCATCTTCTCACCGACCTTGAGCAGCTCTGCCTGCAGCGCCGCGGGCGCCGGCTGGACCGTCATCTTGTTGGCCTTGAGCTGCTCGATGTACCAGGCGGTCTTCTCTTCCGACACCTTCCAGCCGCGCTCCTCGGCGGCAGCGGCGGCCTTGAGCAGGGCGTCGCGCGCGGGCTGATCGAGCGCGTCGAAGGCCTTCTTCGACACGAACACGATGTTCTTCGGCAGCCAGGCCTGGATGTCGTAGTAATGGCTGAGCTGCTCCCAGCTCTTGGTGTCGTAGCCGGTAGCCGAGGAGGTCAGGTTGGCCGACACCACGCCGGTCGACAGCGCCTGGGTGAGATCGGCGGCCTGCACGGTCACCGGCTGCCCGCCCATGAGCTCGATCATGCGCGCCACGGTCGGGCTGTAGGAGCGGATCTTCATGCCCTTGAGGTCACCGATCGTCTTGAGCTCCGTCATGGAGTACAGCCCCTGCGGCGGCCACGCCACCGAATAGAGGATCTGGAGGCCGTTCTTCGCCAGACGCGCTTCCACCGCTGCCTTGGAGGCCTGCCACAGCTTCTTCGAGTCGGCATAACCCGTCGCCAGGAAGGGCACCGTATCGAGCGCGTAGAGCGGATCCTCGTTGGCGAGGCCCGAGATGATCAGTTCGCCGATCTGCGCTTGGCCGGACTGCACCGCACGCTTGATCTCGTTGGCCTTGAACAGCGAGCCGTTGGGATGCACGGTGATCTTGAGCTTGCCGCCGGTGGCCGCATCGACCTCCTTGGCGAACTGCTGGATGTTCTCGGTGTGGAAGTTGCTGGCCGGGTACGGAGTGGGCATGTCCCAGGTGGTCTGGGCGTGTGCGGCGGTCGCGATGCCGACCCCGACCAGGGATGCGGCAATGGTCTTGAAGAGGGGATGCAAGAACGTCATGGCGGGTACTCCTGAAATTGAGGAGGGCAAGGCCCCCGGGGCGCTGCAAGCGGGCGGCGACCACCTGCGATAAGTCACCGTTATTGCACGATAGAGATTTTATGGGTATCTTGTCAACAAAACGTAGACGTTTTTTACGCAAAACATCTTCCAAACATTAAAGGAGACTTCAGTGAGCGACAGCAACCGCATCGTTTCTTCCCAGCACCTGGTGTCATCGAAGTCTCCCGAGCTGTCCGAGCTCGAGTTCGGCCTGATCATCGCGTGGCATGCCTTCGCGCGCTGGATGATGCGCTGCATGACCGCGGCCGGCGTCAAGGACATGACCCCGATCGACGTCCTCGTGCTCCATCATGTCGCCCATCGCGACACCGAAAAACGCCTCGCCGACATCGGCTTCGTGCTCAATGTGGAAGACACCCACGTCGTCTCCTATTCGCTGCGCAAGCTCGCCGGGCTTGGCCTGGTGCAAAGCAGCAAGCGCGGCAAGGAAGCCTTCTTCTCGGTCACCGAGCAGGGCCGCACGGCCTGCCTCGCTTACCGCGACGTGCGCGAGGCCTGCCTGATGCCAGGCTTCACCGGCAGCCCCGAAGACAACGTGCACATCTCCGAACTGGCACGCCTGCTGCGCACGCTGTCCGGGCGCTACGACCAGGCGGCGCGCGCCGCGTCCACCGCATCGCTCTGAATATAGGAGACTGCCGTGAGCTTTCGCATCCTCGATGCTGGCGACGCCGCCGTGACGATCGAATTCGGCAACGTTATCGATCCCGCCCTGCTGGCCGCGGTCAACGCGCTCGACACCGCCATCGCCCGCCTGCGGCAGGCTAGCGAACTGCCGGGCGTGATCGAGACCATGCCGACCTTCCGCTCGCTGACGGTGTTTTTCGATCCGCTCGCCACCGACCGTGACGCCCTGCTCGCCGTGCTGCAGCCCATGGTCGATGCCGCCGCGCACGGCACGCCGGCCGACGGCCGCCACTGGCGCCTGCCGGTGTGCTACGAGGGCGAGGCCGCCCCCGACCTCGCCGAGGTGGCGCGCGCGATCGGCATCGGCGAAGACGAGGTGGTCGCGCTTCACAGCGGCACCGAATACCTGGTGTACATGCTCGGCTTCCTGCCCGGCTTCCCGTTCATGGGCGACCTGCCCGAACGCTTGCGCCTGCCGCGGCGTAGCCAGCCGCGCGTGCGCGTGCCCGCCGGCAGCGTGGCGATCGCCACCGGCCTTACCGCGATCTACCCGTGGGAAAGCCCGGGCGGCTGGCACCTTCTAGGGCGCTGCCCGGTACCGCTGTTCGATGCCCGGCGCGCATCGCCCTCCTTGCTCGCCGCCGGCGACAAGGTGCGCTTCATGCCGGTGAGCGCGGACGAATGCCTTGCACTCGAAGCCGGCCTGCGCAGCGGCGACATCGACCCCATGCAATGGCTGCTCGCCGACGCAGCCCGCAGCACCACGGAGGACGCAGCATGAGCACGCCGACCGAACTCGAGATCGTCTCGCCCGGCGCCTTCGCCTCGATCCAGGACGGCGGTCGACGCGGTTTCCGCCGTATCGGCGTGCCCTGGGCGGGCGTGCTCGACCGCCGCCTGATGCGCATCGCCAACGCCCTCGTGGGGCGCGCCGAGGACGCACCGGTGATCGAATGCTTCGACGGCGGCTTGCAGCTGGCAGCGCGCGGCGGCGCGGTGAAGCTGGCAGTGGCCGGCGACGCCGAGCTCGAAATCGAGGGCACCGACGGCCGCCGCCAGCTCGCCCCCTGGCGTTCGGTGACGCTCGCCGACGGCGAAGCGCTGCGCATCCGCAAGATGAGCGGCGGACGCATCGCCGCGGTTGCGATCGGCGGCCTGGCGCTGCCGCCCATGCTGGGCAGCGCGTCGACCTACGCGCGCGCCG
>JAKLLJ010000323.1:0-3175 GCA_023150215.1 Thauera sp.
TTCGGCACAAAGCCATGGTGCTGGGCTTGCTTAACGTCAAACCCTTCCATGGGCACGATGCGATGCGCCAAGCAGAACGCTTTGCCTGCGATGCGGCTGAGCTCATGGATCAGCGTGCCGACATCATCAATGGGATAATCGAGGGGGTGCTCCAGGCGCGCTACGAACTCCCCGCCTTCTCGACGCTCGACGATTTGGCAGAGAAGGCCCACGCTGCCGTGCAGAACCGGGTGTTCGGTAAGGTATTTCACCGTATCACCCCCCAACAACTCGAAGCCCTACAGGCGCTGCTGGTCACGGACAAACTGGAACGCCGCCAAAGCGAATACAACGAGCTCAAGAAATCCGCGAAACGCCCGACCCGCAAGCATCTCGATATGCTGGTGGAGCATCTGGAATGGCTGGATTCGATCACGGCGGGGGATGACGTCCTTGCAGGCCTTCCCGACACCAAGATTCGCCACTTCGCCGCCCAGGCCATGGCCTATGACGTGTCCGAGTTGCGCGAATGCGCCGAGACCAAGCGTTACACCCTGCTGGTGGCCCTGATCCGGCGCATGCAGGTGCGCGCGCGGGATCAGTTGGCCGAGATGTTCCTGCGCCGCGTGGCCACGATTCACAAACGCGCCAAGGAAGAGCTCGACCAGATCCAGTTCGGGCAGCGCGGCCAGATCGAGCGCCTGATCGGCACGCTGGATGGCGTGCTCGCCATCCTCGACGGCGAACCGGACAATGCGGCGGCCGGCGCTCAGATACGCGAATACCTTGCACCCGCAGGTGGAGTCCACGGGGTCCGCGAGACCTGTGCCCAGGTGCAGGCGACCAGCGGCAACAACTACCTGCCGCTCGTGTGGAAACACTTCAAGAGCCATCGCTCCATCCTGTTCCGGCTCGTGCATTTGCTCGACATCCGCGCCACCACCCAGGATCGGACGCTGATCGACGCTTTGAACCTCATCAAGACCTACCAGGACAAGCATCGCATCGAGTGGATTACGGAGAGCATTGACCTTTCCTTCGCCTCGGACCGCTGGCGCAAGCTCCTGCGCGAGGGCGACAGCGGCGATGGTTTCGGTCTGGGCTTAAGCCGGCGCAACCTCGAAATCTGTGTCTTCTCCTACCTCGCCGAGGAGTTGCGCTCTGGCGATCTCAGTATCGTCGGCTCGGAGGAGTTCGCCGATTACCGCGATCAGTTGCTTTCGTGGGAGGAATGCCAGGAGTTGTTACCCGCCTACTGCGACAAGATTGGCCTGCCGCAGGACGCAACGACCTTTGCCAGCAGTTTGCGCGACTGGCTCACCGACACCGCGCAGCACCTGGATGACACGTTTCCTGAATGCCGCGGCGATGTGGCCCTGACTGCCAGCGGAGAACCCGTGTTGCGCAAGCCGATTGCGCGCGAAATCCCGCCTTCGGTTATGTCGCTGCAGAACGCGCTGACCCAGCGCATGCCGGCGCGGCACATTCTGGACGTGCTCGCCAACATCGAACACTGGATGGGCTTCACGCGGCACTTCGGGCCACTATCGGGCAACATGGCCAAGCTCAAGCAGCCGGCCGAGCGCTACCTGCTGACGATCTTCGCCATGGGCTGCAACCTCGGGCCCACACAGGCGGCGCGCCATCTGGGCAACAGCGGCGTCACGCCGCACATGCTGTCCTTCGTCAATCGGCGCCACCTCTCACTGGAGAGCCTGGAAGCGGCCCAACGCGAGCTCAACGAGGTATATCTGCGCCTGGATCTCCCCAAGATATGGGGTGATGGCAAGACGGTCGCCGCCGACGGTACGCAGTACGATTTCTACGACGAAAACCTGCTCGCGGGTTACCACTTCCGTTACCGCAAGATGGGCGCCGTCGCCTACCGGCACGTGGCCAACAATTACATCGCGGTGTTCCGCCACTTCATTCCGCCCGGTGTGTGGGAAGCGATCTACGTGATCGAGGGACTGCTCAAGGCCGGCCTGTCGGTCGAAGCGGATACCGTGCATGCCGACACCCAGGGCCAGTCGGCCACAGTGTTTGCCTTCACCCATCTGCTGGGCATCAAGCTGATGCCGCGCATCCGGAACTGGAAAAATCTGACGCTGTTCCGGCCGGACAAGGCGGTGAAGTACAAGTACATCAACCGCCTGTTCGGCGACAGCGTGGACTGGAACCTCATCGAGCGGCACTGGCAGGATCTGATGCAGGTGGCCTTGTCGATCTACGCCGGCAAGATTTCTTCGGCCACCCTGCTGCGCAAGCTGGGCAGCTACAGCCGCAAGAACCGTCTGTATTTCGCGGCGCAGGAACTGGGCAACGTGATCCGCACGGGCTTCCTGCTGGAGTGGATCGGCAGTCGTGAGCTGCGCCAGGAGATCACCGCCAACACCAACAAGATCGAGTCCTACAACGGCTTTGCCAAATGGCTGTCCTTCGGTGGCGACGTGATCGCGGTGAACGAGCCGGACGAACAGCAGAAGCGCCTGCGCTACAACGATCTGGTGGCCTCCGCCCTGATCCTGCAGAACACCGTCGACATGATGCGCACGTTGGGCGACCTCCGGCATGAAGGCTGGCAGATCACGGAAAACGATGTCAGCTTTCTGAGTCCCTACCAGGTCGCGCACGTCAAGCGCTTCGGCGAGTACAGCCTGAAACTCAAGCGCAAACCCGAAGCCTGGATCGCGGACGACACCTTTCAACAAGCGGCCGCGTCGGTGCAGGACATGCGGCGCGCGACGCGCAGAGCCTGAGCATGGACATCCCTGAACCCCGTTTCGCGGTTACCCCCTACGGCGATGTTGACTCCGCAGCACTGGACAACCTGCGGCAAAGCTTTGATACCACAGCGCTACTCGAACTGGTCGACGGGCTGGCTCCGATGGCGCAGCGTTTCGACAGAACAGGGGGTGTGCGGGATGAACTGCTGCGTCTTCATCGCATGGCGCACACTGTCATCAATGGCGCGAATCCGAGCGAATCGAGCGCCGATGACCTGTGGGAAGTTGCCGCCGCCCTCATCGACGAGTTCCGGCAGATGTCCGATCACTGTCTCGAGATCGCCGCAGCTCTGCAGCCGTTGGCCGACCTGCAGCCGGATCACGACGTCTGAGCGTCGTCCGACAAGGCGCGTTCGATGCGCTGCTGACCGAAGGCATCGGCCCCGTCGATATAGCGCAGGGCAGACTTC
>JAKLLJ010000323.1:3185-3434 GCA_023150215.1 Thauera sp.
ACGTATTCCATCAGGCTCTTGACATCCCAGCCGTTGTCGTTGGCCCAGTTGGCGAAACCACGACGCAAGGAATGGCTGCTGAAGCTGTCGGCCGACAGGAGTCCCGCGCGCTCGAAAATGCTGCGCAGCAGCGGCGTGACGCTGTTGACGTGCAGGCCGTGGACACGGATTCGTCCCCATTGATCGATCCCGCGGAAGACCGGCCCTTCCTCAATCCCCGACAGATCCTTCCAGGCCGTATAGGCCGCC
>JAKLLJ010000324.1 GCA_023150215.1 Thauera sp.
ATTGAAACCGGATCCACAGGAAATGCACCGCGACCCGTCGGGTCGCGGCGCGCCGTGTTCACCAGCGTGAAGGAGAAAACCATGAAAGCGCGCAATCTGTTCGGAACGGCCATCGGGGTCCTGTTCGCAGGCCTCACCTTCGCCCAGCAGCCGGCAGCGGCGCCTGACGCCGACGACGCGCCGATCTTCGGTTCGCAGATGATGACCGACCAGGAGCGCATCGAGCACCGCAGCAAGCGGGGCGCCGCTGCGACGCCGCAGGAGCGCGAGCAGGTGCGCATCCAGCACCACGAGCAGATGCTCGAACGCGCCCGCGAGCGCGGCGTCACGCTGCCCGAGGTGCCGCCGATGCGCGGCGGGATGGGGCCGGGCGCCGGCGGCAAAGGGCTAGGCGGTGGAATGGGGCCAGGAGGCGGAATGGGACCAGGAGGCGGAATGGGACCGGGAGGCGGAATGGGGGGCGGAGGCGGGATGGGACCGGGAAGTGGAGTGGGGTCCGGCGGCAGCATGGGCTCGGGAAGTACAGGCGGTCGCTGACGCGGCCTGAGGTGGTGGTGGTGGTGGTGCGCCAGGCGAAAGCCATGACGCGCCACCCTCCAAAGTTCGCGGCTTCCGCCCGCCCCGGTTCGCGGCTTCCGCCGCTCCTACGGGTTTGGTTCGCGGCTTCCGCCGCTCCTACGGGGTGCTCGTCTGCGGCGGTTTCCTGTAGGAGCGGCGGAAGCCGCGAACGCGTACGATCGGCCTCCGCCGCCCCAAGGCCACGTTGCGCCCCATTCGGCGGTACAGTGCGGCCTTTCGCACGCATGAGCATTCCCTGATGAAGAAGAATCTCTGGTTGCTGGCCATCGCCCAGGGCCTGTTCCTGAGCAACAACGTCGTCTTCATAGCGATCAATGGCCTGGTGGGCTTCAGCCTCGCGCCCGCGGGCTGGATGGCGACGCTGCCGGTGATGGGCTATGTGGTGGGCGGGGCGCTGTCGACCGGGCTGGTGGCGCGCACCCAGCAGCGCTGGGGGCGGCAGGTGTCCTTCCAGCTCGGCTTGCTGGTGGCGCTGCTGACCGCTTTGCTGTGCGCGTTCGCGGTGTCGATCGGCAGCTTCTGGCTGCTGGTGGCGGGCACGGTGATCGCCGGCTACTACAGCGCCAACGGCCAGCTCTACCGCTTCGCTGCCGGTGAACTGGCGCCGGCGCATTTCCGCGAGAAGGCGGTGTCGCTGGTGCTGGCAGGCGGCCTGATCGGAGCGGTGATCGGCCCCAACCTGGCCAACCACACCCGCGCGGCGCTGGGCACGCCCTTCCTCGCGTCCTACCTTGCGCTGGCGGTCGTGGCCCTGGTGTCGATGGCGGTGATGGCCGGCATCCGCTTCCCGGCCGAGCCAGCGAAGGCCGCGGGCGCCACGGGCGGGCGGCCGCTGGGCGAGATCGTGCGCCAGCCGATCTTCATCGTGGCCACGCTGGGTGCGGCGATGGGCTACGGAGTGATGAACCTGCTGATGGCCGCCACTCCGTTGGCGATGGACGTGTGCGGTATGCCGTTCTCGGATGCCGCGCTGGTGCTGGAGTGGCACGTGATCGGCATGTTCGCCCCCGGTTTCTTCACCGGACACCTGATCAAGCGCTTCGGTGTGCTGCAGGTCATGGGCGCGGGCGTGGTGCTCAACCTCGCCTGCATCGCGGTCGCGCTGTCGGGGCAGGACCTGCACCAGTTCCTGATCGGGCTCTTCCTCCTCGGCGTGGGCTGGAACTTCCTGTTCACCGGCGCCACCACGCTGGCGATGCAGGCCTATCGCCCGGAGGAAAAGGACAAGGCGCAGGCCGCGATCAATTTCGCGGTGTTCGCGGTGATGGCGCTGAGTTCGTTCGCATCGGGCGCGCTGGTGACGACCCAGGGCTGGACGCTGCTCAACGTCGGCTCGCTGCTGCCGGTGGCGCTGACCGGCGCGGCACTGGTGTGGCTGGCGCTGCACCAGCGCCGCGCGGCCGGGCAGGGCACATGAACTTCCTCGCCCACGCCCATCTTGCCGGGGAGGCGCCGGCGCTGGTCGTCGGCGGGGTGGTCGGCGACTGGATCAAGGGCCTGCTGCCGGCGGGCTTGCCCGAAGACCTCGCGCGCGGGGTAGCGCTGCATCGCGCGATCGATGCCTTCGCGGAGACCCATCCGGCCTTTCGCGCCAGTCGGGCGCGCGTGTCGCCGGCGCGCAGGCGCTATGCCGGGGTGCTCGTCGACATCTTCTGGGACCACCTGTTGGCGCGTGACTGGGCGCAGTTTCGCGACGACGCGCTCGGCCATTACTGCGCGGGCGTCTATCGGCAGATCGCCGCGCGTCGTGTTGAGCTACCCGAATCCGCGCATCACGCGCTCGATCTGATGGCGGCCGAGGACTGGCTGCAGTCGTATGCCGGCCTCGAGGGCATCGCCGACGTGCTTGCGCGCATGGGCCGGCGGGCACGCCAGCCCAACCCGCTGGCCGGCGCCGAGGTGGAGTTCGTCGCCGACGCCACCGGCTTCGAGCAGGATTTTCGTGCCTGGCTGCCGGATGCGCAGTGCTTCGTCGCGGACTGGCTGCGCACGCGCTGAAGCGTAGCGGCGCCGAATCGGGCGGTGTCGGATCAGCCCGGGAAGGCCTCGCGGCAGGCGGTTCATCGTGGCGGCTCATGGCGAGGCAATGGGTCGCTGATGGCAAGGCAAATGTTCGCGGCTGCCGCCGCTCCTACAGAAAACCGTTGCATCAAGGGCAGTCCGCCGCATCGACAGCAAACCGCCGCGCCAACGAGAAACAGCGGCGCCGATGGAATGCCGCGGGAGCCCCGGGGGCACTGTAGGAGCGGTGGAAGCCGCGAACCCGCCGCGCATGCGAACCCCTGCTGGAGCGGCAGGGGCCTCGAAGCGCTTGATGTTGTACCTCGTTCTGTCATCGCAATGCGCGATGCCGCGGCGGATCGGCCTCTGCCGGCCGGCCCCGTGCCAGGCCCATGGTCGCGGTGAGGATCCGTCCTCAATGAAAGTCCCGGCTGTGTGCCGCCAGGTTGCCGAGCAGCTGCGAATGATCCACCACCCGGCTCGCCAGCAGATGCACGACCTGTCCCTGGCGGCGGATCTGGCCGAACACCCCCAGCAGCCGCGCACCCAGCAGGATGCGGCGCTGCAGCTCGAAGAGCTCGGCGCGGACGATGACGTTGGTGAGTCCGGTCTCGTCTTCCAGGGTGAGGAACAGCGTGCCCTTGGCGGTGCCGGGGCGCTGGCGGCAGGTGACCAGGCCGGCGCCGCGGGCGAGCATGCGGTCGGGGGCGACGGCGAGGTCGGCGGCGGTGAGAAAGCGCAGGCGGGCGAGTTGCTCGCGCACGAAGGACAGCGGGTGGCGACCGAGGGTGAAGCCGAGGCGGGC
>JAKLLJ010000325.1 GCA_023150215.1 Thauera sp.
GTGGACAACGCGCCCACGGTCAACGAGCTCAAGGACCTCTTCTTCAACCTCGAGTCGGGCATCGTGCGCAGCCGCATCCTCAACGGCGAGCCGCGCATCGACGGGCGCAACACCCGCACCGTGCGTCCGATCGAGATCCGCACCGGGGTGCTGCCGCGCACCCATGGCTCGGCGCTGTTCACCCGTGGCGAGACCCAGGCCCTGGTCGTGGCCACGCTCGGCACCGGCCGCGACGAGCAGATCATCGACGCGATCGCGGGCGAGTACCGCGAGCGCTTCCTGCTGCACTACAACTTCCCGCCCTTCTGCACCGGCGAGACCGGCCGCTTCGGCATCACCAAGCGCCGCGAGGTCGGCCACGGCCGCCTGGCCAAGCGCTCGCTGGTCGCCATGCTGCCCAAGCCGGAAGAGTTCTCCTACACCGTGCGCGTGGTGTCGGAGATCACCGAATCCAATGGCTCCTCGTCGATGGCCTCCGTCTGCGGCGGCTCGCTCGCCATGATGGACGCCGGCGTGCCACTCAAGAACCACGTCGCCGGCATCGCGATGGGCCTGATCAAGGACGGCAACCGCTTCGCGGTGCTGACCGACATCCTCGGCGACGAGGACCACCTCGGCGACATGGACTTCAAGGTCGCGGGCACCGAGAACGGCATCACCGGTCTGCAGATGGACATCAAGATCCAGGGCATCACCCGGGAGATCATGCATGCCGCGCTCGAGCAGGCCAAGGAAGGCCGCCTGCACATCCTCGGCCTGATGCAGCAGTCGCTCAGCAGCGGCCGCGGCGAGGTCTCGGAGTACGCGCCGCGCATGATCAACATGAAGATCAACCCTGAGAAGATCCGCGACGTGATCGGCAAGGGTGGCGCGGTGATCCGCGCGCTGCAGGAAGAGACCGGCACCGTGATCGAGATCGAGGACGACGGTTCGATCAAGATCTCGTCGGTGAGCGCCGAAGGTGCGCAGACGGCGAAGGCCAAGATCGAGGCGATCACGGCCGAGGTCGAAGTCGGCAAGATCTACGAAGGCCCGGTCGTGCGTCTGCTCGACTTCGGCGCGATCGTGAACATCATGCCGGGTCGCGACGGCCTGCTGCATGTATCGCAGATCGCCAACGAGCGTGTGAACAACGTCTCGGACTATGTGAAGGAAGGCCAGGTCGTGCGCGTGAAGGTCCTCGAGACCGACGAGCGCGGCAAGATCCGCCTGAGCATGAAGGCCTTGCTCAACGAAAGCGCCGGCTGATGAGGGCGGCGGGTTTCGGCCCGCCACGTGCGGCAAAGCACCCGCAGCAACAAAAAAGGACGCACGCAGCGTCCTTTTTGTTGTCCTGCGCCTTGCCCGTGCTGGCCGTGGCGAGGCGGGGCCGATTACTTCGCGACCTGGCGCTCGCGCATCTCTTCCAGCGTCTTGCAGTCGATGCACATCGTCGCGGTCGGGCGCGCCTCCAGGCGCTTGAGACCGATCTCGACGCCGCAACTGTCACAGTAGCCATATTCGCCGGCCTCGATGCGCCCGATCGCCTCGTCGATCTTCTTGATCAGCTTGCGTTCGCGGTCACGGTTGCGCAGTTCGAGTGCGATGTCCGACTCCTGGCTGGCGCGGTCGTTGGGGTCGGCGAACACCGTGGCCTCGTCCTGCATGGTGTGAACGGTGCGCTCGATGTCATCGACCAGCTCGCCCTTGAGCGAGTTCAGGATGTCGCGGAAGTGGGCCAGCTGCTTCTCGCTCATGTATTCCTCGCCTGCGGCCGGAACATAGGGCGGAAATTGCTTGTGCAGGGTATCTTCAGCCATGGGTCGACTTCCGTAGGTGGGTGTTGATTGGTAAGACCCGTCTTAATAGCAGAATCGACCGGGTGCGGCAAGCCAGGGACGCGAATGCGCGACGCCTCGGGCTTGCAGTGCCAGGGCGGCGCGGCGTAGGCCGCGCGCCTCCATCGCCGTGTCCCTGCGCGTCAGTCCCGCGCCCCCGGCTTGCTGCCGAACTGCAGCAGCAGATCGCAGCTTTTCCCGCCGGCGAACCAGCGCGCCACCACGCGGGCATCGCCGGCGAAAGGGAACACGAACTCCTCCGACACCGGCCGTGGGCGCACCTGCCACGGCAGCGGGGCGCCGAGCCCGCGCGCGAACTGCGAGGCGAACTGCGCGCCATGCTGGCGGCAGGCACTGGCGTCGGGCAGTGATACCGCGCCCGCCGCAGCGGCGGGCATGGCAAGGACCTCCTCGATGATCCCGCGGCCATCGGCCATCGCCATCACCGCCAGCGCCACGCCGTCCGCCTTCAGGATCACGCTGAGCTGATCGCGCTCGTCGCAGCCCGGCGCGATGCCTGCCGCTACGGGGTCGAGACGGCGTGCCGCGCGCGCGGCGTCGGCGAGCGACACGCCCAGCCGCAGCGGGCCGATCCCGTCCGCGCTGATCGCAAGCTCGTCCGCAGCCGGTGCGCAGGCAGCGAGGGCCAGGCACAGCAGTGCGATGCGTGCACGCGGGCGAGCGGGGTGGCCGGTTCCGGAGGGTGCGGGCCGGGGCGGCACCGAACGCCGGTCAAAGGCCGCTGATCGCGCCACAGAAGAAGCGTCCGCCCGCCCCGCCGATCGGCTGCGTGGCATGGTCGTCGCGGTTCTCGTGGATGACCAGCGCGGCGCCGTCGGCATCGAGGATGTTCGCCCGTCCGCCCGCTCCCTTCAGGCTGGCGTAGGGGGTGAAGAGCTCTGCTTCGACGCTGCCGTCCGCGTGTACGAAGAGGTTGGGTAGATCACCGGCGTCCGGGCCATCGGGGTTCATCAGCCCGTGCGGGCGGGTGGCCGGGTTCAGGTGACCCTTGGAGGCGACGAAGCCTTTTGCTCCATCGTCGCAGCTACCGACCGAGTGGATATGGATCGCCTTCGGTCCGGGCGGCAGGCCCTTTGCCGTCACGTGGATGAGCAGGCCGTGGGGGCCTTCGATCAGGGTTGCGGTGCCGACTTCCATTCCCTGGCGGTCGAGGATGCGCGCGCTCGCATGATCGGCGGCGAGCGCGGGCAGGGCGAGCGTGGCGGCGAGCAGTGCGGCAGCGAGGTTGCGGGTGCGCGGGCAGCGGCTCATGGTCGAGTCTCCTTTTGGAACGATTCCAGGATATCAAGCATAGGCCAGATCCGAGGGGCATGGGCGCTGGTCTGGAACCCTCCTCGCAGTGGCATGGAGGGCGGCCAGGGCTTAACATCGGCGCCTTATCTGCAACGGAGAATTCCATGGCTTCCTCCCCCGACAGCATCAGCATGGCGCTGTTCTGCGATTTCGAGAACGTGGCGCTGGGCGTGCGGGATGCCAAGTACGACAAGTTCGACATCAAGCGCGTGCTCGAGCGCCTGCTGCTCAAG
>JAKLLJ010000326.1 GCA_023150215.1 Thauera sp.
GAAGTGCTGGGCGTGACCAGCTACGGCGACCTGACCTCGTTCGCGCAGCAGCAGAGCCGCGGCTCGGCCTTCATCCTGTCGATCGACGATGAGGAGTTCTCCTCGCCGGAAGCCTCCGCCAAGGCGATCGCGGGACTGCGCGCCTTCGTCGTGGAGATCCGATTCCGCAACGCCGACATCCCGATCTTCCTGCACGGCGAGACGCGCACCACGCGCCACATCCCCAATGACGTGCTGCGCGAGATGCACGGCTTCATCCACATGTTCGAGGACACCCCCGAGTTCATCGCGCGCTACGTGGTGCGCGAGGCGAAGAACTACCTCGAGTCGCTGGCGCCGCCCTTCTTCCGCGCGCTGGTGCACTACGCCGCCGACAGCTCGTATTCGTGGCACTGCCCCGGTCACTCGGGTGGCGTCGCCTTCCTGAAGAGCCCGGTGGGACAGATGTTCCACCAGTTCTTCGGCGAGAACATGCTGCGCGCGGACGTCTGCAACGCGGTCGACGAGCTCGGCCAGCTGCTCGACCACACGGGTCCGGTGGCGGCCTCCGAGCGCAACGCAGCGCGCATCTTCAACTGCGACCACCTGTACTTCGTCACCAACGGCACCTCGACCTCGAACAAGATGGTGTGGCACACCACGGTGGCGCCCGGCGACATCGTCGTCGTCGATCGCAACTGCCACAAATCCATCCTCCACTCGATCATCATGACCGGTGCGGTGCCGGTGTTCCTCACCCCGACGCGCAACCACTACGGGATCATCGGCCCGATCCCGCTGGCAGAGTTCTCGATGGAGAACATCCAGAAGAAGATCGAGGCCAACCCCTTCGCGCGCGAGGCGAAGAACAAGAAGCCGCGCATCCTCACGATCACCCAGTCGACCTACGACGGTGTGGTGTACAACGTCGAAACCATCAAGGACATGCTCGACGGCCAGATCGACACCCTGCACTTCGACGAAGCCTGGCTGCCGCATGCCGCCTTCCACGATTTCTATGGCGACTACCATGCCATCGGCGCCGACCGTCCGCGTTGCCGCGAGTCGATGGTGTTCTCCACGCAGTCGACCCACAAGCTGCTCGCCGGTCTTTCGCAGGCCTCGCAGATCCTGGTGCAGGACTCGCAGACCCGCAAGCTCGACCGTGACATCTTCAACGAAGCCTACCTGATGCATACCTCGACCTCGCCGCAGTACGCGATCATCGCATCGTGTGATGTGGCCGCGGCGATGATGGAGGCGCCGGGCGGCACCGCGCTGGTCAATGAATCGCTGTCCGAGGCGGTCGAGTTCCGGCGCGCGATGCGCAAGGTCGACGCCGATTTCGGCGACGACGACTGGTGGTTCCAGGTGTGGGGACCCGAGTTCCTGGCGGAAGAGGGCATCGGCAGCCGCGAGGAGTGGACGCTGAAGGCCGGCGAGCGCTGGCACGGCTTCGGCGACCTGGCCGAAGGCTTCAACATCCTCGATCCGATCAAGGCCACGATCATCACTCCGGGCCTCAACATGGACGGCGACTTCGCCGAACACACCGGGATTCCGGCGGCGATCGTCACCAAGTACCTCGCCGAGCACGGCATCATCGTCGAGAAGACGGGCCTGTACTCCTTCTTCATCATGTTCACAATCGGCATCACCAAAGGCCGCTGGAACACGATGGTGACCGAGCTGCAGCAATTCAAGGACGATTACGACCGCAACCAGCCGCTATGGCGGGTGATGCCCGAGTTCATCGCCAAGCATCCGCGCTATGAGCGCGTCGGCCTCAAGGACCTGTGCGACCAGATCCACAGCTTCTACAAGGCGCACGACATTGCCCGCCTGACCACCGAGATGTATCTCTCGGACATGGTGCCGGCGATGAAGCCGGCCGAGGCTTTCGCCAAGATGGCCCATCGCGAGATCGAGCGCGTGGCGCTCGATGAGCTCGAAGGCCGCGTCACCGCGATGCTGGTCACGCCTTACCCGCCGGGCATCCCGCTGCTCATTCCGGGTGAGCGTTTCAACGCCACGATCGTGCGCTACCTGAAGTTCGCGCGCGACTTCAACGCCCGCTTCGCCGGCTTCGAGACCGACATCCACGGCCTGGTCAAGGGTGAGGACGGGCGCTATCACGTGGATTGCGTGCGGGGCTGAGGATATCCGTCCGCCCCCATCCCCGGGGGACGAGGGCCGCGTGTGGCGGCCCTCGTCCCTCGTATCGTGACTGCAGCGCGCTCAGCGTCGGCGATAGCGGACGAAATCGAAGTCGTGGATGTTGTCGGCGTCGGCCGTGTGCGATTCGCGTCGTTCTTCGACGAAGATCATGGGGTCGAGCGGAGGAAAGTGTGCATCGCCGTCCACGTCGGCCTTGACCTCGGTGAGTTCGAGGCGGTCCGCACGCGCCAGCAACTGTGCGTAGAGTTGGGCGCCGCCGATCACGAAGAGCAATGGCACATCGGCCATGGCAGCGAGGGCGGATTCCGCGGTGGTGAAGCATTCGGCCCCGTCGGCGCGAAAATCGGCATCGCGGCTGACCACGAGGTTGCGCCGCCCGGGCAGCGGTCGGCCGAGCGACTCCCAGGTCTTGCGTCCCATCAATATCGGGTGTCCCAGGGTCAGGGTGCGGAAGTGCTGCAGGTCTGCCTTCAGTCGCCAGGGTAGGCCGTTGTCGCGACCGATCGTACCGTTGCGCGCGACCGCCGCGATGATGACGAGCTCGGGTGTCTTCATACCGCCACCGGTGCCTTGATGTGGGGGTGTGGGTCGTAGCCGTCGAGCGTGAAATCCTCGAAGCGGAAGGCGAGGATGTCTTTCACCGCTGGATTCATCCGCAGAACCGGCAGCGGACGCGGTTCGCGCTGCAGCTGTTCGCGTGCCTGCTCGAGGTGGTTGCTGTAGAGATGGCAGTCACCGCCGGTCCAGATGAAGTCGCCCGGCTCCAGTTCGCACACCTGCGCGACCATGTGGGTGAGCAGTGCGTAGGAGGCGATGTTGAAGGGCACGCCGAGGAAGATGTCGGCGCTGCGCTGGTAGAGCTGGCACGACAGTCGCCCGCCGGCGACGTAGAACTGGAACAGCGCATGGCAGGGTGGTAGCGCCATGTTGTCGACCTCGCCCGGGTTCCATGCCGATACGAGGTGACGACGCGAGTCCGGATTACCACGGATTCCTTCTATCAGGCGTGCGATCTGGTCGATGCAGCGTCCGTCGGCGGTCTCCCAACGCCGCCACTGCTTTCCGTAGACCGGGCCGAGCTCGCCGTCGGCGTCGGCCCAATCGTCCCAGATCGATACGCCGTTTTCCTTCAGGTAGCGGATGTT
>JAKLLJ010000327.1 GCA_023150215.1 Thauera sp.
CGGTCGACGCCGGGCTTCATCGTCAACCGCGTCGCCCGCCCGTACTACGCCGAAGCGCTGCGCATCCTCAACGAGGGCGGCGGCGACTGTGCCACGCTCGACGCGATCATGCGCGATGCCGGCGGCTTCCGCATGGGGCCGTTCGAGCTCATGGACATGATCGGCCACGACGTGAACTTCGCCGTGACCCGCTCGGTGTGGAACGCGTTCTACAACGACCCGCGCTTCACGCCCTCGCTGATCCAGCAGGAACTGGTCGACGCCGGCTTCCACGGTCGCAAGACGGGGCGTGGCTTCTACGACTACCGCGACGGCGCCGAGCGTCCTGCGCCACAGGTCGCGGTGGCACAGAACGCGCCGGACGAGATCGTGCTGCACGGTCACTCCGTGGCAGTGCATGCGATCGCCGACCGTCTGTTCGAGCGCAACATCCCCCACAGCTGGGGCGAGGCCAGCGACGGCCGCATCGCGGAGGTGGGGGGCGCGGTGATCTTCGTTACCGACGGTCGCACAGCCACGCAACGCGCCG
The DNA here is from genome assembly GCA_023150215.1 of Thauera sp. Classification (GTDB taxonomy): domain Bacteria; phylum Pseudomonadota; class Gammaproteobacteria; order Burkholderiales; family Rhodocyclaceae; genus Thauera. The sequence continues at coordinate 530 of JAKLLJ010000327.1, forward strand.
CCGAGATGGGCATCGCCAGCGTGGTGCTGATCGACCTCGCGCTGGATTACGCCGCCGCTCCCCGCCTCGCGGTCGGCGCCGCGATCAACTGCTTCGCGCCCGCAGTGGGCGCTGCCATCGGCCTGCTGCAGGCCGCCGGCTTCGAGGTCTGCCGCCTCGGCGACACCCCGGGCCTGGCGGTGATGCGAACCGTGGCGATGCTCGCCAACGAAGCGGCAGACGCGGTGAATCAGTCCGTCTGCGACGCCGCCGGCGCGGACGCCGCGATGAAGCTGGGCGTCAATTATCCGCGCGGGCCGCTGGAGTGGGCCGACCGCGTCGGCCTGCCGACACTCTGCACCGTCCTCTCCAACCTCGCCGCGTTCTACGGCGAGGACCGCTATCGCGTGTCGCCGCTGATCCAGCAGCGCGTCTTCGCCGGAAAGAAGATCCATGACTGACACCCAGCCCATCCCCACCGATCCGCAGGCCCTGGCCGAAGCCGTCGCCGCGGCGATGTGGTCGCGCGATCGCACCGCCCAGGCCCTCGGCATGCGCATCGAGTGTGTCGGCCCCGGCCGCGCCACGATCAGAATGACGGTGCGCGACGACATGGTGAACAGCCACCACATCTGCCACGGCGGCCTCATCTTCACCTTGGCCGACACCGCCTTCGCCTACGCCTGCAACGCCTACAACCGCAACACCGTGGCGTCCGGATGCAACATCGACTTCGTCGCCGTCGGGCGCGAGGGCGACACCTTGCAGGCCGAAGCCGTGGAGCGCACGCTGGCCGGCCGCACCGGCGTCTATGACGTCACCGTACGCGACAGCGCAGGCAACACCATCGCCCTGTTCCGGGGCAAGAGCTACCGTATCTCCGGCGAGGTGATTGCCGGCCTCGCCGCCGAAAAGGCCTAGACGGGCCCGCGCGGCCCCACGCACACGTAGAGAGAGACAGAGGAGACCACACCATGCCCGTGAAGAGCCCCCGCCCCGGCGATCTCGATCCGATCGAGACCGCCAGCCGCGACGAGATCACCGCCCTGCAACTGCAGCGTCTGCAGTGGTCGGTGCGCCACACCTACGACAACGTGGCGCCCTACCGCACGCGCTGCGAGGAAGCGGGCGTGCATCCCGACGACTTGAAGTCGCTGGCCGACCTCGCGAAATTCCCCTTCATGACGAAGACGGACCTGCGCGACCACTACCCCTTCGGCCTCTTTGCCGTGCCGCGCGACAAGGTCGCCCGCCTGCACGCCTCGAGCGGCACCACCGGCAAATCGGTGGTGGTCGGGTACACGAAGCGGGACCTCGACAACTGGGCCGACGTCGTCGCGCGCTCGCTGCGCGCGGCTGGCGTGCGTGCCGGCGACATGGTGCACAACGCCTACGGCTACGGCATGTTCACCGGCGGCCTCGGCGCCCACTACGGCATCGAGCGCGCCGGCTGCACCGCGGTGCCGATGTCCGGCGGCCAGACCGAAAAGCAGGTCCAGCAGATCATGGACTTCCGCCCCGACGCGATCATGGTCACGCCGTCCTACTCGCTGGTGATCGCCGAGGAGTTCGAGCGCCTGAACATCAAGCCCGAGGAGATCTCGCTCAAGGTCGGCATCTTCGGCGCCGAGCCCTGGGGCGAAGGCATGCGCGCCGAGATCGAGCGCAAGCTCGGCATCGACGCCATCGACATCTACGGCCTCACCGAAGTGATGGGCCCGGGCGTGGCCAGCGAGTGCATCGAGACGAAGGACGGCCCGGTGATCTGGGAAGACCACTTCTACCCCGAGATCATCGATCCGGAGACGGGCGAGGTGCTCCCGGACGGCGAGGAAGGCGAGCTGGTGTTCACCTCGCTGACCAAGGAAGCCTTCCCGGTCATCCGCTACCGCACCCGCGACCTCACCCGCCTGCTGCCGCCGACCGCGCGCTCGTTCCGCCGCATCGGCAAGATCACCGGGCGCTCCGACGACATGCTGATTGTGCGCGGCGTGAACGTGTTCCCGACTCAGATCGAGGAGCAGATCATGCGCGACAAGCGCCTGTCGGGTAATTACCAGATCGTGCTGACGCGCGACGGCCACCTCGACAACGTCGAGATCCGCGTCGAAGTGCAGCGCGAGCTGTCGGGCAAGCTCAACCGCAACGAGACCGAAAGCATCGCCCGCGAGCTGCAGCACCACATCAAGACCATCATCGGCATCAGCACCAAGGTGAACGTGATGGAGTTCGAAGCGATCCCGCGCACGCTGACCGGCAAGGCTCGCCGCGTCATCGACCAGCGCCCGAAACAACTCTAAGGAGCGCACGATGACCCAAGCCTCAACGACCCAAGCCTTCATCTGCGACGCCATCCGCACCCCCATCGGCCGCTACGGCGGCACCCTCGCGGCGGTGCGCACCGATGACCTCGGCGCCCTGCCGCTCAAGGCCCTGATGACGCGCAACCCGCGCGTCGACTGGGCCGCGGTGGAAGACATCATCTACGGCTGCGCCAACCAGGCCGGCGAGGACAACCGCAACGTCGCGCGCATGTCCGGACTGCTCGCCGGCCTGCCGATCGAAGTCCCCGGCACCACGGTGAACCGCCTGTGCGGCTCGGGCATGGACGCCATCGGCCTGGCCGCGCGCTCGATCAAGTCGGGCGAGACCGAGCTGATGATCGCCGGCGGCGTCGAGAGCATGTCGCGCGCGCCCTTCGTGATGGGCAAGGCCGAATCGGCCTTCTCGCGCAATGCCGCGATCTACGACACCACCATCGGCTGGCGCTTCATCAACCCGCTGATGAAGA
>JAKLLJ010000328.1 GCA_023150215.1 Thauera sp.
AACCGTGCCTGCGTCAAGCATGGCAAGCCGCTGGTGTCGGGGGCGGCGATCCGGTTCGACGGGCAAGTGTCGGTGTTCGACCTGCGCAAGCCCGACAGCGGTTGCTACCACTGTCTCTTTCCGGAAGGCGAGGATATCGAGGAGGTCCGTTGTGCGGTGATGGGCGTGTTCGCGCCCATCGTCGGCATCATCGGCACCACGCAGGCCGCCGAGGCGCTCAAGGTCATCATCGGCTGCGGGCGCACCCTCGATGGTCGCCTGCTGCTGCTCGACGGCTTGGCGATGGAATGGCGCAGCGTGTCGCTCGGTCGCGACCCCGGCTGCACGGTGTGCGGTACCGCTCGCTGAGCGTTTGCCGACGGCTTCGCCAGGCGAGCCGCCGGGCCGAGTGGATCAAGCCGGCGCGAGCGGCCGGGCAAGCAGGCGAAGGTCGGGACCGATGCGGCGCAGGTCGCGGATGTCCAGCCTTGTGGCGCCCTCCAGGCGCGTGAGTGCGGGCAGGTTGAAGAGCCCTTGCGCGGCGTCGCCGACCAGCATCGGCGCCAGGTAGATCAGCAACTCGTCCACGCAGCCCTCGCGCAGCAGCGAGCCGTTGAGCTTGAAGCCGGCTTCAACGTGGACTTCGTTGATGCCGCGCTCGCCCAGCATGCATAGCAGCGCACCGAGATCGACCTTGTCTGCGGCGCTGGGCGCGAAGACCAGCTCGTGGCCTGCTGCGCGCAGGGTTTCGATGCGTGCCTCATCGGTGCTCACGGTGGCAATGAGGATGGGTTCGCCCTGCAGGATGCGCGCCTGCAGCGACACCTCCAGGCGTGCATCGACCAGGATGCGCAGGGGCTGGCGTGCGCAGGGTACGTCGCGCACGCTCAGCTGCGGATCGTCCTCGCGCACCGTGCCGATGCCGGTGAGGATCGCGCATGCGCGTGCGCGCCAGCGGTGGCCGTCGCGCCGTGCGGCGGCGCCGGTGATCCATTGGCTGACGCCGTTGTCGAGCGCGCTCTTGCCGTCGAGCGTGCCGGCGACCTTGAGCCTGACCCAGGGCCGGCCGCGCGTCATGCGCGAGACGAAACCGATGTTGAGTTCGCGCGCCTCGTCGGCGAGCAGGCCGTATGCGGTGGCGATGCCGGCAGCACGCAGGCGGGCGATGCCACGCCCCGCGACGAGCGGGTTCGGGTCTTCCATGGCGCTCACCACGCGCGCCACGCCGGCTTCGATCAGCGCATCGGCACACGGCGGGGTGCGGCCGAAATGCGAGCACGGTTCCAGAGTGACGTAGGCAGTGGCGCCGTGCGCTGCGCTGCCGGCGGCGCGCAGGGCATGAATCTCGGCGTGGGGCTCGCCGGCGCGTGCATGCCAGCCTTCGCCGACCGTCGCGCCGTCGCGCACGATCACGCAGCCGACGCGCGGGTTGGGCGAGGTGGTGGTGAGACCGCGGGCGGCGAGCTGCAGCGCACGCGCCATGGCGGCATGGTCAACCGCCGAGAAGCTCATGCTCAGGGTCGGCGTCGGGCTTGCCGGTCTTGCTGCGCCGCGGGCGGGTCTGGACCTCGCGGATCACCTCGGAGAATTCGTCCACGTCGGCGAAGTTGCGATACACCGAGGCGAAGCGGATGTAGGCTACCTTGTCGAGCTTCTTGAGCTCTTTCATGACCAGTTCGCCGATCTTCTCGCTCGGCACTTCCTGCTCACCCATCGCCAGCAGGCGGGCTTCGATGCGGTCCACCGCGGCGTCGATCGCCTCGATGGTGACCGGACGCTTGCGCAGCGCGAGCTTCATGCTGCCGGCGAGCTTGGCGTGGTCGAACTCGGTGCGATTGCCGTTGCGCTTGACGATGTGCGGCATCTTGAGGTCGATGCGCTCGTAGGTGGTGAAGCGCTTGTCGCACTTCACACAGCGACGGCGACGCCTCACGACGTCGCCGTCCTCGTTTTCGCGCGTGTCGGTGACCTGGGTGTTGGGGTCAGCGCAGAAGGGGCATTTCATGGCCGCGGGCGCGGGCAGGGCGGGCGTCGTGGCGACGCGCACCCCGCCCGACGTCTTACTTGCCGTAGACCGGGAACTTCGCGCACAGCTCGGCCACTTGGCCGCGCACGCGCGCGATCACCGCCTCGTCTTGCGGTGCGTCGAGCACGTCGGCGATCAGGTGGGCGATTTTCTCGGCCTCTATCTCGGTGAAGCCGCGCGTGGTCATCGCCGGCGAGCCGAGGCGGATGCCCGAGGTGGTGAACGGCTTCTCGGGGTCGTTCGGGATCGAGTTCTTGTTGACCGTGATGTGGGCGCTGCCCAGCACCGCTTCGGCGGCCTTGCCGGTGATCTTCTTGTTGCGCAGGTCGACCAGGAAAACATGGCTTTCGGTGCGCCCGGAGATGATGCGCAGGCCGCGCTCCTCGGACAGCACGCGCGCCATCACACGGGCGTTGGCGATCACCTGTTCCTGGTAGTTGCGGAACTCGGGAGAGGCCGCTTCCTTGAAGGCGACTGCCTTGGCAGCGATGACATGCATCAGCGGGCCGCCCTGCAGGCCTGGGAAAATCGCCGAGTTGAGCGCCTTCTCGTGTTCGGCCTTCATCAGGATGATGCCGCCGCGCGGGCCGCGCAGGGTCTTGTGGGTGGTCGAGGTAACGACGTCGGCGTGCGGCACCGGGTTGGGGTAGAAGCCCGCAGCGATCAGGCCGGCGTAGTGCGCCATGTCGACCCAGAAGATCGCGCCGACGTCCTTGGCCACCTTGGCGAAGCGCTCGAAGTCGATGCGCAGCGAGTAGGCCGAGGCGCCGGCGATGATGATCTTCGGCTTGTGCTCGTGGGCCAGGCGCTCCATCGCGTCGTAGTCGATCTCTTCCTTGGCGTCGAGGCCGTAGGCGACCACGTTGAACCACTTGCCCGACATGTTCAGCGGCATGCCGTGGGTGAGGTGGCCGCCTTCGGCCAGGCTCATACCCATGATGGTGTCGCCAGGCTTGGCGAAGGCCATCAGCACGGCCTGGTTGGCCTGCGAGCCAGAGTTCGGCTGCACGTTGGCGGCCTCGGCGCCGAACAGCGCCTTGAGGCGCTCGATGGCCAGCTGCTCGGCGACATCGACGTGCTCGCACCCACCGTAGTAGCGCTTGCCCGGGTAGCCTTCGGCGTACTTGTTGGTGAGCTGGGAGCCCTGGGCTTCCATCACCGCGTGGGAGACGTAGTTTTCGGAAGCGATCAGTTCGATGTGGTCTTCCTGGCGCTTGTTTTCGGCCTGGATGGCGGACCACAGCTCGGGGTCGACTTTGGC
>JAKLLJ010000329.1 GCA_023150215.1 Thauera sp.
CGACCATAGCTGTGTGGAACCACCCCTTCCCTTCCCGAACAGGTCCGTGAAACGCACATGCGCCGATGATAGTGAGGTCCGCCCTCGTGAAAGTAGGTCATCGTCAGACTAACCCACATACAAAAGCCCTGACCACCTCTACCGTGGCAGGGCTTTTGGCCGTCTACGCCATCAACCAGTTCATTACTGCAACGCAGCCCGCGTGACGTTAGTCACGTCTCTCGGGCAGAATCAGCCGATGCGTCTTTCTCGGGATCGTGATGAAATTCGACCTCATAATCGTCGGTGGTGGGCTTGCCGGTGCCGCCTTGGCTGTGGCCTTGCGGCGCACTGCGTTGAAGATTGCACTGATCGAGCAGGCGCCGCCGCAGCGTGCGCCGGGCTGGGATGCGCGAGTCTACGCCTACAGCCCCGCCAGTGCGCGCTTTCTCGATGAGCTCGGCGTATGGGGCCATCTGGACCACCGGCGCCTGATGCCCGTCGCGGAGATGTGCGTCCATGGCGATGCTGGTGGAACCCTGCGCTTCTCCGCTTACGAGAGCGGCTTGTCGGAACTTGCCTGGATTGGTGAGTCGAGCCTGCTTCATGTGGAGATTTGGGAGAGCCTGAAGCGACAGCACAACGTGCGGTTGCTCTGCCCGGGCATTCCCGTTGAACTAGCGCTCGACGCTGAAGCAGCACGGCTGCGACTGGCCGATGGCAAGGTTCTCGAGGCGGCGCTCGTTGTCGGTGCGGACGGACGCGACTCGTGGGTGCGCAAGCAGGCAGGTATCGCCGCCACGGTCACGCCCTATGACGAGCGCGGTGTAGTTGCCAACTTCCGCTGCGAGCGGCCGCACCGCGGCACGGCATTCCAGTGGTTTTGCCCCGACGGCGTAATGGCCTGGCTGCCGCTGGCCGACGGCATGATGTCGATGGTATGGTCTGCGCCCAATGCGCTTGCCGATGAACTTCTCAAGCTCGATGCGGAGGCATTCTGTGCGCGCGTGGAAGCCGCTGGCGAGCACGTTCTCGGCCGGCTCGAGCAGGTTGGCGAGCGCGCTGCGTTCCCCTTGCGGCTGATGCGGGTCGATCAGCTTGCGCGCGCACGTGTGGCATTAGTCGGTGACGCAGCGCATGCAATCCATCCCCTGTCGGGACATGGCATCAATCTCGGATTCCAGGATGCGAAGGTGCTCGCAGACGTGCTCGAGGCCCTGCCATCCTGGGAGGATCCGGGTGAATTTTCCGTCCTTCGTCGCTACGCCCGCAGGCGCGCCGAGGAGCCCTTCCTGCTGCAGTACACCACGCATGCGCTGAGTCGCCTGTTCAGCCGACGTGAACCGCTGCTCAGTGCGCTGCGGAACGCCGGGATGAACCTGACCGGGCAAGTTCCGGTCTTAAAGAACGCGCTCGTGCGCTACGCGGCCAATGGTCGCTTCTGACACCCCTTGGAGATGTTGATGAAAGCCCTGAATGTTCCGTCCCTGATCCGGCCCCTGGGCCTCGTGCTCGCGCTGGTTGCCGCGACGACGGCGCACGCCGACGAGGCGGCGGTCAAGAAGAGTATGGAGGCCTTCATCGGTGCGCCGGCAGTGGAAAAGGTGACCCGTACGGATTACGCAGGACTCTACGAGGTGGTTCTCAAGAGCGGCCAGCTCGTCTACACCGATGCCCGGAACAGCTTCATCATCGACGGCAGCATCATCGACACCGCGACTCGCCGCGACGTCACCCAGGCGCGCATGAACCAGCTGTCAGCGATCGATTTCTCGTCGCTGCCGCTCGAGCAGGCTGTGAAGGTCGTCAAGGGCAAGGGCACGCGGGTGATCGCCACCTTCGAGGACCCCAACTGCGGCTATTGCAAGCGCCTGGGTAAGGATCTCGCGCAGATGGAGGACGTCACCATCTACACATTCCTGTACCCGATTCTCAGCGAGGATTCGCGCGTCAAGTCGGACAACATCTGGTGTGCGAAGGATAAGGGCAAGGCATGGACTGAGTGGGTTGTAGACGGCAAGGAGCCGGCTAAGGCGAGTTGCGATACCGCGACGATCGCCCGCAACGTCGAACTCGGGCAGAGCCTGCGCATCAGTGGGACGCCGACGATCTTCCTTGCCGACGGTTCGCGCATTGGCGGCTACCTGCCGCGCGCCGAGCTCGAAAAGGCCATCGACGCCGCCAAGCGCTGATCTTCCCAGGCGCGCTAGGGCGGAGGGGGCGCGCGCCTGGCCGCAGCGGCGGGTCGCTCAGCCGATCATGCCGGCGCCCACCGTGTTGTTGGTGCTCTCGTCGATGATGATGAAGGCACCGGTGGCACGGTTGGCCTTGTAGCGGTCGGCGACGATCGGTTGCGCCAGCTTGAGGGTGACGCGGGCGATGTCGTTCATCGCCAGGCCGGCGACGGGCTCGTGCTCCAGCGTGTTGACGTCCAGTCGGTAATCGATCTTCGCGAGCTTGGCCTTCACCTCGCGCGTGGTGTGGCGCACGAGGTAGGTGCGCGCCGGCGACAGCGGGGTCTCGGACAGCCAGCACACGGTGGCGTCGATCTGCTTGACCGGTTCGGGCGCTTCGCTCGACTTGACGATGATGTCGCCGCGCGAGATGTCGATTTCGTCCTCGAGGAGCAGGGTCACCGATTGCTCGTGGATCGCGCGTGGCAGTGCGGTAGTGCCGAGTTCGATCTTCTTCACCCGGCTGCTCGCCCCCGAGGGCAGTACGGTGACCGCGTCGCCGACTGCGATCTCGCCTGATTCGACCCGGCCCATGAAGCCGCGATAGTCGTGCAGTTCGGGGTTGGCCGAGTCCTGCGGGCGGCATACGAACTGCACCGGGAAGCGGAAGTCCTCGGCCTGCTCGGTATGGGCGGCAGGGGCGGTCTCGAGGATGTCGAGCAGGGTCGGGCCGTCGTACCAGCTGAGGCGCTCGCCACGGTCGACGATCATGTCGCCGGCAAGCGCCGAGATCGGGATGAAGCGCAGATCCTTGATGCCGAGCTTGGCGGCAAAGGCGAGGTAGTCGGCCTTGATGCGCTCGAACACCGTCTGGTCGTAATCCACCAGGTCCATCTTGTTCACCGCCACCACCAGGTGCGGGATACCGACCAGGCTGGCGAGGTAGGAGTGACGGCGGGTCTGGGTGAGCACCCCCTTTCTCGCGTCGATCAGGATGATGGCGAGGTTGGCGGTGGAGGCGGCGGTCACCATGTTGCGGGTGTACTGCTCGTGGCCGGGGGCGTCGGCGATGATGTACTTGCGCCGGCCGGTGGAGAAGTAGCG
>JAKLLJ010000032.1:0-11139 GCA_023150215.1 Thauera sp.
CCAACGGCAGCGCCATCCTGGGGCCGCAGGCGCAGGTGCACGAGACCCGCCTGCGCCTGGCCGCCGAAGGCCTGCCCAAGGGCGGGCTGGCCGGCTTCGAGCTGATGGACGGGCAAAAGCTCGGCATCTCGCAGTTCAACGAACAGATCAACTACCAGCGCGCGCTCGAAGGCGAGCTGTCTCGCACCGTGCAGGCCATCGACGCGGTGGCGAGCGCACGCGTGCACCTGGCGATGCCCAAGCAGACCGCCTTCCTGCGTGACGACCAGCGCCCGACCGCCTCGGTGATGGTGAACCTGCGCCCGGGCCGCGTGCTCGCCGCCAACCAGGTCGCCGGCATCGTGCACCTGGTGTCGTCGAGCGTGCCGCGCATGAGCGCGGAGGGGGTCAAGATCGTCGACCAGAACGGCAAGCTGCTCACCGAGCAGGCCGACCCGCTGATGCGCGCCGGCCTCAACGCCAACCAGCTCGAATACGTTCGCCTGCTCGAGCAAGGCTTCATCGACCGCATCGACAGCATCCTGGTGCCCCTGATCGGCAAGGGCAATTTCGGCGCCCAGGTCGCGGCCGATGTCGACTTCAACCAGGTCGAGCAGACCGCCGAGACCTACAAGCCCAACCCCACGCCCGACCAGGCGATCCGCAGCCAGCAGACCAACGAGGCCTTCAACCCGCAGCCGGGCCCGCAAGGCGTGCCGGGCGCGCTCACCAACCAGCCGCCGGTGCCTGCCACCGCCCCGCTCACCGCACCGCCGGCGGGCGCCGCACAGGGCGCAGGCGCGCAGGGGCTGGTGAGCGGCAACCGCAGCGCGGTGCTCAACTACGAGCTCGATCGCAGCATCCAGCACACCAAGCAGGCGATCGGCCAGGTCAGGCGCCTGTCGGTGGCGGTGGTGGTGAACAACCGCAGCATTCCCGGCCCGGACGGCAAGCCCACCACGGTGCCGCTCACCGACGACGAGATCGCGCGCATCACCAATCTGGTCCGCGAGGCGGTAGGCTACAGCGCTGATCGTGGCGACACGATCAACGTCGCCAGCGGCGACTTCGCCGCCGACGGCTCGCAGGCCGTGTTGCCGCCATGGAAAGACCCCGAGATGATCGCGCTCGGCAAGGAAGGCCTGAACTGGTTGCTCGTGCTGGTGGCGATCCTGTTCGCGTACTTCGGGGTGATCCGCCCGCTGCTGCGCACCGTGGTTCCGCCCAAGACCAAGCCCGACGAAGCGTCGGCCGCAGCCAGGGAGGGGGAAGAGGGCGAAGACGGCGTACGCGTCACCCTGTCGGGCGAGGACGGCGGCCAAGCGACGGAAGAAACCTTCGAGCAGCGCCTCCAGCTCGCTCGCTCGATGGCGGCCGACGATCCGAAGATGGTCGCCAACCTGATCAAGGAGTGGATGGGCTTGAATGAGGAGGCTCGCAAGTGACGACGCCTGACGAAGGCCTGGAGAAGGCCGCGCTGCTTCTGATGACGCTCGGTGCCGATGCCGCCGCCGGGGTGCTGCGCCAGCTCGGCCCGCGCGAAGTGCAGAAGCTGACGATGAAGATGACCTCGATGGCGCCACAGGGGCGTGACGCGGTCGAGCGGGTGCTGCGCGAGATGAACGAGCACTTCGGCAAGGGCGCGATGATCCAGTCCGACGACGAGCAGCTGCGCGAGATGCTGACCAAGGCGCTCGGCGACGAGCGCGCCGGCCAGTTGCTGTCGCGCATGTTGAACGGTTCGGAGACCGCCGGCATCGAGAGCCTGAAGTGGATGGACGCGCCCACCGCAGCGGACCTGATCAAGGGCGAGCACCCGCAGATCATCGCCACCATCCTGGTGCACCTCGAGTTCGACCAGGCCGGCGAGATCCTCAAGAACTTTGACCAGCGCCTGCGCAACGACGTGGTGCTGCGCATCGCCACCCTCGACGGCGTGCAGCCGAGCGCACTCAAGGAGCTCAACGACGCCCTCACCCGCATGCTGTCGGGCGCCACCACGGTCAAGAAGGCAGCGATGGGCGGCGTGCGCCACGCCGCCGAAATCCTCAACTTCGTCGGCTCGACGGCCGAGACCGAGGTCATCGACAACGTGCGCGAGTACGATCCCGACCTGGCGCAGAAGATCCTCGACGAGATGTTCGTGTTCGAGAACCTGATCGACATCGACGACCGCGGCATCCAGACCATCCTGCGCGAGGTGCAGTCCGACTCGCTGATCATCGCGCTCAAGGGCGCACCGCCCGAACTGCGCGAGAAGATCTTCAAGAACATGTCCTCGCGCGCCGCAGAGATGCTGCGCGAGGACCTCGAGGCGCGCGGCCCGGTGCGGCTGTCCGAGGTCGAGACCGAGCAGAAGGAGATCCTCAAGACCGTGCGCCGCCTGGCCGAGGAAGGCCAGGTCATGCTCGGCGGCAAGGGCGGCGACGATGGCTTCGTGTAATCAACCGGCACGCCTCGCGCGGGAGCGGACGTGAGCATCGCGCGCCACCAGGCCGTGGGCGCCTATCGGCGCTGGGAACCGACCGATTTCGACGCCGAGGACGGCGCTGGCGAGGCGGCAGCGCTGCCGCCCGGCGCTGCCGCGCCCGCGGCGCCCCCTCCACCTCGCACCGAGGTCGCCGCCAGCACTCCGCCGCCGGCGCCGGCCCCCGAACCCACCCTGCCCCCCGACTTCCAATTGCCGACCGCGGAAGAGATCGAGCGCATGCACGACGAGATGCGTCGCGCCGGCTTCGACGAGGGCCGCCAGGAAGGCTACGCCGCTGGCCTCGAGGCCAGGCGCAGCGCAGGCTACGCCGAAGGCAAGGCGCACGCCGAAGCCGCCGCGGCGCAGCTGGCCGCGCTCGCCGACGGGCTCGACGAGGGGCTGCGCAAGCTCGATGACGAGATCGCCGAGGAGCTGATGGCGCTAGCGATCGAGATGGCACGCCGGATGGTGAAGCTGACCCTCGCCGAGCACCCCGAGACCATTCTCGACACCGTGCGCAGCGCGCTGCTGCAGCTGCCGCAAGGTCACGCCCAAATCCAGCTCCATCCCGACGATCTCGCCCTGGTGCGCGAACACCTCGGCGAGCAGATCGCCCATGCCGGCCACCGCCTGCAGGAAAGCGACCGCCTGCAGCGCGGCGAATGCCGCATCGACGGTCCCGGCGCGCAGGTCGACGCCACCCTGGCGACGCGCTGGCGGCGGGTGCTCGAATCGATCGGGCACGAGCGCGCGAGCTGGCAGCTCACCGACACCGCCCCCGGCGACATCGACGCGGACACCCCGGGATGAGCGATCACACCACGCTGTGGCGCGACTTTCTCGGCGATGGCCGGCGCCTGGTCGAAGGCTGCAACCCGTTCGAGGTGTCGGGCCGCCTCACCCGCATCAATGGCCTGGTGATGGAGGCTGCAGGCATCAAGCTGCCGCTCGGCTCGGGCTGCCGCATCCTGGTGCCCGGCGGCGGCGCGGTCGAGGCCGAGGTGGTCGGCTTCAACGGCGACAAGCTCTACATGATGCCCACCGACGACGTCTTCGGGCTCGCCCCCGGGGCGCGCGTGCTGCCGATGGAGGTCGGCGTGCCGCGCCTGGTGCCGGGCAAGCGCATCGGTCCGCGTCGGCGCGCCGCCGACCGCGCCAAGCACCTGCCGGTGGGCGAGGCGCTGCTCGGCCGCGTGGTCGATGGCGCCGGTCGCCCGCTCGATGGCCTCGGCCCGCTCGTGACCCAGGAGACACGCTCGCTGCAGGGGCGCGCGATCAACCCGCTCGCGCGCGCGCCAATCGCGCAGCCGCTCGACGTCGGCGTGCGCGCGATCAACGCCTTGCTCACCGTCGGCCGCGGCCAACGCTTGGGCCTGTTTGCCGGCTCGGGCGTGGGCAAGTCGGTGCTGATCGGCATGATGGCGCGCTACACCGAGGCGGAGATCATCATCGTTGGCCTGATCGGCGAGCGCGGGCGCGAGGTCAAGGAGTTCATCGAGCACAGCCTCGGGCCCGAGGGCCTGACGCGCTCGGTGGTGGTCGCCGCCCCCGCCGACACCAGTCCGCTGATGCGCATGCAGGGCGCGGCCTACGCCACCACGGTGGCGGAATACTTCCGCGACCAGGGCAAGCAGGTGCTGCTGATCATGGATTCGCTGACCCGCTATGCGATGGCGCAGCGCGAGATCGCGCTCGCGATCGGCGAGCCGCCGGTCACCCGCGGCTATCCGCCCAGCGTGTTCGCCCGCCTGCCCGCGCTGGTCGAGCGCGCCGGCAACGGCCCCGAGGGCGGCGGCTCGATCACCGCCTTCTACACCGTGCTCGCCGAAGGTGATGACCAGCAGGACCCGATCGCCGACGCCGCTCGCGCGATCCTCGACGGCCACTTCGTGCTGTCGCGCAACCTCGCCGACCAGGGCCACTACCCGGCGATCGACATCGAGCAGTCGATCTCGCGCGCGATGCACAGCCTTGTGGGCGACGACCACTTCGGCGTGGTGCGCCAGTTCAAGCAGTTCTTCTCGCGCTATCAGCGCTCGCGTGACCTGATCGCGGTCGGCGCCTACCAGCCCGGAGGCGATCCTCTGCTCGACATGGCGGTCAAGTTGTACCCCAAGCTCGAGGCCTTCCTGCAGCAAGGCATCAACGAGCACGAAACCTACGAGGGCGCGCTGCAGAAGCTGGCACGGGTGTTTTCCTGAGTGCAGGAGCGGCGGAAGCCGCGAACAGGGGCTGCGGTACGCGCCGCACGTCGAGCCGGTCGATCGCCGCCGGGTTCGCGCCTTCCGGCGCTCCTACACGGGCGGTGCGGCGCTCCTGGCGCCGGTGACCGGGGGGCTGTAGGAGCGGCGGAAGCCGCGAACACGCCCGCTCCACACCCGACGCCCGCCTTGCATCCAACGGCCGCTCCACACCCCGCCGCGAACCCGCACCATGCCCGCGCCTTCCCGCCCTCCCGCGCGAGCCGCGCCTCCCGTGGAGGCGATCCGGGCGTAGCGATCGCAAGCATTTCATCACGATCGACGGTCAGTCGGCTGGAAACTGCCCACCTCGGGTCGGCTGCGAGCGGCTAGAATGCCGTTCGCAACGCCCCTCGATCGACGCCGATGCCCGCCTCCTTCCACCTGCAGCCCCTGCTCGACCTCGCCAGCACGCGCACCGACGAAGCGGCGCGCAAGCTCGGTGAGCTCGTCGCCGCCGAGCGCGATCTCGAGCAGAAGCTGAAGCTGCTCGAGGACTATCGCCACGAATACCACGAACGCTTCGTGCAGGCCGCACGTGACGGCCTCAGCCCCGAGGCGTGGCGCAACTACAGCGCCTTCATCGGCAAGCTCGACGATGCGATCGGCGTGCAGCGCAAGGCGGTGGACCAATCCCGCACACGCACCGCCGAGGGCCAGCAGGCCTGGCTCGCCCAGCGCACCAAACTGAAGGCTTTCGACACCCTGTCGCAGCGCCACCAGAACGAGGTGGCGCGCAGCGAGGCGCGCCAGGAGCAGAAGCGTTCCGACGAGCACGCCGCGCGTCGCGGCAACGAGGACAACTGAGTCGCACCGGGTCGGCGCATGACCTGCGGGTACCGATCATCCGATGGCATGAGCTTTGCTTTGGATGGCCTGTCGGATCGAACGCGATCCATCGCACCCGCCCCACCCGAGGCCTGCAACCATGTCCGCACAGCTCTCCACCGCCAGTTTCACCAACAGTCTGAGCCCGCACACCGGCGCGCCAAGCCCGCGCACCGGCCTCTCCGTGTTGGAGGGGCTCGGTGCGCCGCCCGACAGCTTCTCGCGCGCGCTTGAAGCACGCATGCGCACGCCCGCCACCCCGCCCCGCGAACGCGAGCCCGTGCGCGAGCCGGAGCGCCACGACCTCGCCCCGACACCGCCCGCACGCGAACCAGGACGCAGCGACGGCCCCGGCAATGCCGCCGCATCGCCTGAGCCGCCGGCGCAAGGCGCGAGCGGGACCACCGGCACGGTGCAGACGAAGAATGAGGCCTCTGCAGACCCGGCCGACACAAGCGCACCACAACAAGCCGCAGCGAGCGACGATACGGCACGAGAGAACGCTGCAGCAAACGCAGCCGCGCACGCCAGTGCGGCTGCAGGGCCTGGTTCCGGCAGCCGCACGCCGCTCGCGGCGGTTCCCGGCGATCACATGGCCGCCCTCGCCGCGGTTCCCGATGGCGCCACCGCGGCCATCGACGAAACGCTGCCGACCGCAGCAGAGGACGACGCGCCAGCGAGCCCCACCACCGACCCGGTCGCCCTTGCCGGTTTGCCGGCAGCGATTGCCGCCCTGCTCGCAGGGCGCGCCAAACCTCCCGCAAGCGGGGGTGAGCCCGGTACACTGCAGCTCGCCTCCGGAGGCGGCCTCAACTCGCCGCACAATCCGGTGCCGTCGCCGAAAGCCGATTGGCCGGTGCAGTGGAACGCAAGCGACGCCGGTGCGCAGGGAAGCGATGGTCACGCCCCGGTCTTCGTGCTGCACACGACCGCGGCAGCTACCCAGGCCGAGGCGGACATGACCGATTTTCCGGCGCTTGGCGGGGCAGCTGGCGCAGCTGGCGAGACGCTGCCAGCGGGCGCAATGCAGTCCCATGCGCCGCTGCACCTGCTGCGCCATTCGCCGGTCGCCCAGCCGGCGACACCGCAGTTGCCGGTCACCACACCGGCTGACGAGGCGGGCTGGGCCGAAGACGTGGGCGACCAGGTGCGCTGGATGCTCGGTCGTGCCGAGAGCAAGGTCGAACTGCTGCTGACGCCGCCAAACATGGGCAAGCTCGAGGTCTCGATCAGCCTCAACGGCGATCAGACCACGGCACAGTTCATCGCCTCGAGCCAGGCCGCTCGCGACGCGCTCGAACGTGCCATGCCGCAACTGCGCGAGGCCCTGCAGCAGGCGGGCATCATGCTCGGCGATGCCAACGTGAGCACGTCCGGCCAAGGCCGCGACCGTGAAGGCCAGCAGCGCCGTGGCGGAAGCGGTGAGGGCGCAGCCGCCGAAGGCACGGCCAGCGGCAGTGGCACAGTGTGGTTGAAGCAACAGCAGGGGATGGTCGACACCTTCGCCTGAAGCGCATGAATTGGGGCGGCTCTGCCCCACTTATCGACGCTTTGGCAGGTGCGGATCTCCCGGATAATCCTATCCATAGGCAAGGAGAATCGCATGGCCAAGGCGCCGGCAAAAACCGAAGAAGGCGAAGACGTCCCCAAGAAAAAGGGCAAGCTCGGCCTCATCCTGATCATCGTGCTCGTGGTGATCGTGCTCGTGCTCGGTGCACTCGTGGGCCTGCTGCTGCTCAAGGGCGGCAAGGACAAGGGCCACGACGAGCCGGCCGCGCCGGCCGCGCAACAGGCCGCACCGCAGCTGCAGACGACCGGCACGGTCGACCTGACCAAGCCGCCCACTTTCATCCCGCTCGACGCGTTCACCGTCAACCTGCGCCGGGACGAGGGTGATCACTACCTGCAGGTGGTGGCGGTGCTCAAGGTGGCCGACGCCACCATGGACCCGACGCTGAAGGCCTTCATGCCGGAGATCCGGCACCGCATCAACCTGCTGCTGTCGAGCAAGCTGCCCTCTGAAGTCGCCACCGTCGAAGGCCGCGAGATGCTCGCGCTGTCGATCACCGACCACATCAACGAGGCGCTCGGCTTCAAGCCCGTGCGCGACGCCGCCGGCAAGCCGGTGCCCAACGGGCCGGTGCAGGCGGTGTTGTTCACCTCCTTCATCATCCAGTAAGGGATCGCCGCCATGTCCGCGGACTTTCTCTCCCAGGAAGAGGTCGACGCCCTGCTGCGGGGCGTCACCGGCGAGTCGGACGAGCCGGTCGCGGACGAGGCCGGCGGCGAGGGCGTCCGCCCCTACAACCTGGCCACCCAGGAACGCATCGTGCGCGGGCGCATGCCCACGCTCGAGCTGATCAATGAACGCTTCGCACGCTATCTGCGCATCGGCCTGTTCAACTACATGCACCGCAACGCCGAGGTCTCGGCGGGGCCGATCAAGGTGCAGAAATACACCGAGTTCGTGCGCAACCTGGTGGTGCCCACCAACCTCAACCTGATCATCGCCAAGCCGCTGCGCGGCACCGGCCTGGTGGTGTTCGACCCCAACCTGGTATTCCTGGTGGTGGACAACATGTTCGGCGGCGACGGCCGCTTCCACACCCGCGTCGAAGGGCGCGACTTCACTCCGACCGAGCAACGCATCATCCGCGGCATGCTCGACGTGGTGTTCGCCGAGTATGTGCGCGCGTGGTCGCCAGTGTTCGCGCTGCAGCCCGAGTATGTGCGCTCGGAGATGAACTCGCAGTTCGCCAACATCGCCACCCCCTCCGAAGTGGTGGTGGCTACCAGCTTCTCGCTCGAGTTCGGCGGCTCGCAGGCCGAGATGCACATCTGCTTCCCGTACTCGATGCTGGAGCCGATCCGCGACCTGCTGTATTCGGCGATGCAAAGCGACCACCTGACCTCGGATCGGCGCTGGATCAAGCTGCTGACCCGCCAGCTGCAGACCGCCGAGGTCGAGCTGGCATGCGCGTTCGGCAACGCGCGGGTGTCGCTGCGCGACATCGTCGACATGCGCGTGGGCGACGTGATCCCGCTCGTCGTGCCCACGGTGCTGCAGGCCGAGGTGGACGGCGTGCCGGTGTTCGAGTGCCGCCAGGGCACGCGTAACGGACGTTATGCATTGAAGGTCGAGCGTTTCGTCACCGCCGAAGAAACCGATCCCCCCACGACTCCGGGAGGCCAGAATGGCTGACGAGAACCTGATTACCGATGACGACTGGGCCGCCGCGATGCAGGAGCAGGCGACCACCGAGGACGGCGACAGCGAGGCCGACCGCGTCGCCGCCGAGCTCGCTGCCGCGGCAATGGGCGGCTCGCCCTACCAGGCGCAGCCGGCCAGCCAGATCTTCGAGGACTTCGGCGCCCCCGTCGGCAAGCCGGGCTCGCTGAACGACTTCGACCTGATCCTCGACATCCCGGTGCAGATCACCGTGGAGCTCGGGCGCACCAAGCTGTCGATCCGCAACCTGCTGCAGCTCGCCCACGGTTCGGTGGTCGAGCTCGACGGCCTCGCGGGCGAGCCGATGGACGTGCTGGTCAACGGCACCTTGATCGCCCAGGGTGAGGTCGTGGTGGTGAACGACAAGTTCGGCATCCGCCTCACCGACATCATCACGCCCGCCGAACGGATGCGGAAGATCCGCAACTGAGCCCGTCCATGCCGTCGCTGCGCAACGCCCTCCTCCTGCCGCCATTTGCCGCCGTTGCCAGCACCCTCGCCAGCGCACCGGTGCGAGCCCAGGCGCCGCTCGCCACCCCCGCGGCGGGCACACCCGAGCTCGGCGCCAGCCTGCTGCAGATGATGTTCGGTCTCGCGGTGGTGATCGCACTGCTCTTCGGCTGCCTGTGGGTGATCCGCCGCCTCGGCGCGGCGCGCGGCGGCGGTGCGGCGATCAAGGTGCTCGGCGCGGTCGCGGTCGGGCCGCGCGAGCGCGTGGTGCTGGTCGGCATCGGCGACGACGTACTGGTGCTCGGCGTGGCCCCGGGCAACGTCAGCAAGCTGCACGAACTGAAGCGCACCGATCTGCCACTGGCGGTCGACGCCGCCGGCGAGGCCGCGCCCGCCGCCAAGGCCTTTTCTGCCTGGCTGCGCCAGGCGACGGAACAACGCAATGCGAAGTGAGCGCAAGCCGCTGAACGGCGTGGCGACCTGGCTGCGCCTGGCACTGGCCTGCGCACTTGCCGGCGCTCCGCTGCTCGCCTCGGCACAGGCCCTGCCCGCGCTCGTCACCACACCGGCGAGCGGTGGCGGCACGACCTACAGCCTGACCATTCAGACCCTGATGCTGATGACGCTGCTGAGCTTCATCCCGGCATTGGTGCTGATGATGACCAGCTTCACGCGCATCGTCATCGTGTTCTCGCTGCTGCGCCAGGCGATGGGCACGCAGACCGCGCCCCCCAACCAGGTGCTGATCGGGCTGGCGCTGTTCCTCACCTTCTTCGTCATGGCGCCGGTCGCCGACCGCGTCTACACCGACGCCTACCTGCCGATGTCCGAAGGCCGCATCCAGTTCGACGAGGCGCTCGAGCGCGCCACCGTCCCGGTCAAGGGCTTCATGCTCAAGCAGGTGCGCCAGCCCGATCTCGAGCTCTTCGCCGGCCTCGCCAAGGTGCCGCCGGTGGACAAGGCCGAGGACCTGCCGATGCGGGTGGTGATCCCGGCCTTCGTCACCTCCGAGCTCAAGACCGCCTTCCAGATCGGCTTCATCGTGTTCATCCCCTTCATCATCATCGACATGGTGGTCGCCTCGGTGCTGATGTCGATGGGCATGATGATGATGTCGCCGGTGATCGTGTCGCTGCCGTTCAAGATCATGCTCTTCGTGCTGGTCGATGGCTGGACGCTGTTGATCGGCTCGCTGGTGCAGAGCTTCGCGGTGTAGCCGCGCACACCCGAGGAGAACCCCCATGACCCCCACCGCCGTCATCGAACTCGGCCGCCAGGCGGTCGAAGTGACCTTGCTGGTGTCGGCGCCGCTGTTCCTCGCCGCGCTCATCACCGGGCTGGTGATCAGCATCTTCCAGGCCGCCACCCAGATCAACGAGATGACGCTCTCCTTCGTGCCCAAGCTGGTCGCGATCTTCGTCACCCTGGTGCTGGCCGGCCCCTGGATGATCACCCTGCTGACCGATTTCATGCGTCGCCTGATCGAGTCGATCCCGACGATGATCGGCTAGCGCGCGCCTCGACGCCCGCCCATGATCGACGTCTCCACCGCCCAGCTCGATGCCTGGATCGGCGCGCTGATGTTCCCGCTCGGGCGCCTGCTCGGCTTGTTCTCCTCGGCGCCGGTGTTTTCCAATCGTGGCGTATCGGTGCGCGTGCGGCTGGCGATCGGGATGGGGGTGGCGGTCGCGGTGCTGCCGGTGATGCCGCCGATGCCGCAGGTGCCGCCGGGCTCGGGCCTGGGGCTGGCGATCTTCGCACAGCAGATCTTCATCGGCATCGCGATCGGCTTCGTGATGCGCATCGTGTTCGCCGCGGTCGACATGGCGGGGGCGCTGATCGGCATGCAGATGGGCCTGTCGTTCGCGATCTTCTTCGACCCCGACGCCGGCGGCCAGACCGCGGTGCTGTCGGACTTCCTGAATCTGCTGGCGACGCTGATC
>JAKLLJ010000032.1:11149-17604 GCA_023150215.1 Thauera sp.
GGATATCCTGGTGCGCAGCTTCGAATGGCTGCCGGTGAGCACCGCAGTGGTCGATGCGGGCGGCTGGGGCTTCCTCGCGCGTGCGGGGGTCACGGTGTTCTCGGCCGGCCTGCTGCTGTCGCTGCCGATCATCGCGATCCTGCTGATCGCCAACATCGCGCTCGGCGTGCTGACGCGCGCAGCGCCGCAGCTGAACCTGTTCGCGGTGGGCTTCCCGATCACGCTCACCGCCGGCTTCATCGGCGTGCTGCTGGTGATGACCAACTTTGCGCCGGTGCTGCAGAGTCTGTTCGAGCGCAGCTTCGACACCATCGCCCTGCTGCTCGAGGCCCTCGCTCCGCGCGGCGGGTAGGGCGCAAAGGTTCGCGCCTTCCGCCGCTCCACATGACAAGATCCCCGCCGGCCCCCCATGTAGGAGCGGCGGCAGCCGCGAACCTCGTGCCTCCGTGTCCCGCCCACCCCCAGGCAGCAAGCGCAGGCCGACGTTCACGCGCGCCCGCCGCTACAAACCCGGAAACGTCATCGAACGCACCAGCCGGATCTCGCCGCTGGCGAAGCGGCGGGCGAAGGGCCGGGTAGAGTCGATCCCTTCCTCGTAGCGAATCACGTCGAAGCTGGCAAAGCCGCCCGCCACCATCACCTCGCGCGCGTTGCGCAGGAACACCTGTCGCGCCTCGCCCTCGCCGCCGGTGACCAGCGCCTTCATGCGCAAGTCCATGCGCAGGCGGTCTTCACCGCTGCGGCTGACCTCGATCGTCCAGGTGGGTGCCAGCGGGTCGTAAAGGCCGTAGGCGACCAACGCAACGGCGATGTAGTCGGGCTCGAAATAAGACGCCTCGCTCGCCATCAGCAGCAAGCCGGCGACGAGGGCGGCCGGTCCAGACAGTTCGGTGACACGCTCGCCCGGACGCGGCGCACCGCCATCAGCGGCGCATCCGGCGAGCAACATTGCAGCGATCGGGACGACGAGGCGACGCATGATTCAGCTCAGGTAATTGAACAGTGACAGGCCCGACAGGCGCATGAAGCTCTGCTGCGCGGCCTCGAGCGAGGTCTGCTGACGGGTCAGGCGCGAGATCGCTTCGGCATAGTCGAGATCCTGCAGGTCGGACAAGGTGCTGGCGTACTGGATGTCGCGATCGCTCCCGATGTTGCGCAGGGTGGCCGTCTCGGTCATCTGCGAGCCAATCTGCGCACGGGCGCGCAGCAGGTCTTCCTGGCCGACATCCAACTTGTCCAGGGCCGTCGATACGACCATGGCGATGCCGCCCGGCACTGCCGTGGGGTCTTCCAAGCCGCGTGCCAGCTCGCCAAGAGCCTCGAGCGCATTGGCAAAAACCTGGTTGCCGGGCAGGCTCACCGACATGACACGCGAGGCAGAAACCTGCATGCTGCGTTCGCCCTGATCGCCGTCATACACCACGGCATCCACAGTTCCGCCAAAGGGCTGCGTGTCCGCCTTGTAGCCGGAGAACAGAAAGTCGCCCACGCCATCCTTGGCGTTGCCAATTGCCATCATGGCCTCGAACTGGGCATTGACATCGACGGCCATGTTCTTCAGGTCGACCGGACTGAGCGCGGCATTACCAGCCTGCACCGCGCGTTCGCGCACGTAGTGGAGGATCTCGCCCGCGCCTTGCAGATGGCCTTCCATCAGGCCCATCGCGTCGTCGGCAGCGCCGATATTGACCAGAAAGCGCTCATTGACCGCCCTGGACTGGCCGATTTCGACAGCGCGCGCGGAAGCAACCGGATCGTCAGCCGGAGTCAGCACACGGCGGCCGCTGCTCAGTTGCTGCTGCGTCTGCATCAGACTGCTCCACTGCTGCTGCATGCCGCCGACACCGCGGTCATAAATCATGCTGGTCGAAATACGCATGATCATCTCCTGTGTTTAGGGTTAGCGGGCGAAGGACAGCACTTCGTCGAACAGGGTCTGGGCGATCGACATCACTCGCGCCGAGGCCTGGTAGGCCTGCTGGAAGCGGATCAGGTTGGCAGCTTCTTCGTCGAGGTTCACCCCCGACACGCCCTCGCGCGCATCCTTGGACTGGTTGAGCAGTGCAGTCTGAGCGGCTTCATTGACACGGGCTTCACGCGTCTGGTTGCCCACCTCGCTCACCATCTGGGCATAGGACGACTGGTACGTCGCCTTGTTGCCAGCCATCGTCTTGGTTGTCTGCAGGGCGGCAAGCTGCAGTGCATTGCGGTTATCAGCGACACCCGCGGTGTTCGGCGAAAAGGTGAAACTGTCGTCCGTATTCGGGACACCAGCCAGCTTGAAGCTGAACTCGAACGTCTCAGGAGCAGTGGTTCCGGTCAGCGTAAATGTCTTGCCAGTGTTATCGACCACGGGGTCAAAAGCTGAAGGCGAGAGAGTGAAGCCCGCCGGCGCGACCAAGTTTCCAGCCCCATCGTAGCCGATCGAGATGGGTGCGAAGCCAACCTGTGGCCCGGGCGAAGCCATGCCGGTCGTGCTGTTGATGCGCACCTCACTGACCTTTGCCGAACCGGTATTTGCCGCAGCCGCAGCCGTGACGACGGGATTGGCGACCGCAACCTGACGGGGGTCGCTGATGCTGACGGATAGTCCCGCGATAAATTCGCGTGGCACGGTGCTCGCTGGGGCCATCTTGAAGAATGCGCCGCCAAGATCGCCATTCAGATCGACACCGAGTCGATGCTGATTGTTGAAGTCGTTCGCGAGCGTCGAGGCGATGTCGTTGAGCCGGTTTTGAGTCGCATCCAGGCTGCCACTGCGAACACTCAGCAAGCCACCGAGCTTGCCGCCGGTGAGCAGGTTCTCGGGCAGGGGCACGCCGGAGCCGTCAGGCCTGAGCAGCGCCACGGTGTTACGCAGCGGGTCGGTGGCGCTCGGCACTGCGGCAAATCTTGCCGCAGTGCCGCCCTGCACCAGGCTCTGCCCGGAGCCGATGAAGACGGTCAGCGAACCATCGCTTTCCGCGACGACGCTGGTCTTCACCAGCGTGTTGAGTTCACCGACCAGCAGGTTGCGTTGGTCGAGCAGGTCGTTGGGCACGGCGGTGCTGCCCGACTGCGCCAAGACGATGCGCTTGTTGATGTCGGCAATCTGGGTCGCGTAGTTATTGATCCCGTCGACGGTGAGCACGAGCTCGCCCTCGATTCCCTGGCGCACCTCGCTCAGGCGCTGATCGATGGACTGGAAGCCCGACACCAGCGACTGGGCGTTGGAAATCAGGGCCTGGCGCGATGCGACGCTGGTCGGGTTGGTGGCAACTTCCTGCACACCGGCAAAAAAACTCTCCATCAGCGGCGCCAACCCCGCATCGGGGTCGGCCAGCAGGTTGTTGATCTGGCTGACGTGCTGGTTATATGCGGCGTATTCCGCGCGACGCGTGTCGGACTGCAGGACCTGGGTTTCCAGATGCTGGTTGTACGAGCGGCTGACGTCGGTGATGCGCGTGCCCTGACCGAAGAAGCCGGACCCCACGAACATCGGGTTCTGGTAGGACTGGCCGACGGTCTGGCGGTGATAACCCTGACGGTCGGCATTGGTGATGTTATGACTGACCGTCGACAACTGCGCCTGAGCGGCGTTCAGACCAGTGAGTCCGATGTTGAGCAAGCCCGCCATGGTCGTTCCCCTGAAATCGCTACGTTTGCCTTATAAAAGCAAGATCCTTGCCAGCCATTGAGCGGCAATTTCGGCCGCTCAGGACACCAAGGCGCTGCGCAGGGTGTTGCCGCCAATGATGCGGGTGATCTTGTCGGCGTACATCGGATCGGTGGCAAAACCGGCTTTCTGGAGGCTGTGAGCGAAGCCCTCGGGAGTGCGCTGCCCTAGCACGTCGGTGTAACGCTCGCTGCGCGACAACAGGTTGGCGTAGTCCCGGAAGGCCTCGGCGTAGGAGCCGTAACTGCGGAACTGCGCCGCCTCGGTGTAGGCGGTGTCTCCCTTGTATTCCTTGACATTGCGGCCGACGGTTTCACCCTCCCAGCGTGCCCCGGCCTTGATGTTGAAGAGGTTGTAGCTCGTGCGCCCGTCTGTATGGCGCAGCACCTTGTCACCCCAGCCGGTTTCCAGCGCAGCCTGGGCGACCATGAACTGGGGCGGGATGCCGGTGCAGCGGCTGGCCTCTTCGGCGTGCGGCCAGATGTCGTTGACGAACTGCCGCGCACGCTCCGAGCCGCCCTGGCCAGCGGCAATCTCCTTCGCCTGACGGGCGGCTGCGCCGATCTGCGCGCTCTCGAGCGCGGTCTGTCCAGCCCGGTCGAGACGCTGCATCGACGACGACGGTGGCGCGGCAGCCTGCCCGGCGAGTGCCGCAGCATCCGCACGCGCCGCCGCGGCACCATTTGCCGGTTGCCGGATCACCCGTGACATGTCGAAGATCTGCGCCGCCGGCGCAGCACCCTCCATCACCCCCGCGCCAGGGTCGGTCACCGCGGACTTGCCGTTGAGACCACCGAGTTGCCGATACAGCGCCTCACTCAAGCCATTGTTGTTGCCGTGCGCCATGTTGAGCGCGGTCTGCTGGTCGAGCAGGGACTGGTAGGTCTTGGTCTGATCGCTCTCGCCCAAGCCGGGACCGAGGGAAGTCTGGCGCATCGACTTCATCACCATCTGCATCAACATGGCCTCGAACTGCTTGGCTGCCGCGCGCAGGGTGGCAGGCGCGTTGGGGTTCTCGCGCGCGAGACGCTTCAGATCCCCGACCGAGTTCGGGTCGAGCGCGTTGAGCTGAAAACCCTTGTCCGCCGGCAACATGTCAGATCACCTCCAGCTCTGCCCGCAGCGCACCCGCGGCCTTCATGGCCTGCAGGATGCTCACCAGGTCCATCGGCTTTGCACCGAGTACGTTGAGCGCCTTCACGACATCGGCCAGATTGGCCGCGCTGCGTACGTTGTGGATCGTGCCGCCCCCCTGGCTGATGTCGACCTGCCCTCCTGGCGTGACGACGGTTTGCCCGCCACTTAGCGGAGGAGGCTGGCTGACCTGGGGCTGGTTGGTGACCGTCACGGTGAGGTTGCCGTGCGCGACCGCCACGTTCTGCAGGGTCACGCGCTTGTTCATCACTACGGAGCCCGTGCGTGCGTTGACGATCACCTTGGCGGCCTGCTCGACCGGGGTGACCTGAAGGCTCTCGATGTGCCCGATGAAGGCGACACGCATCGTCGGGTCGTTGGGGGCACGCACCTCGATGCTACGACCGTCGAGCGCCTGTGCAGCGCCAGGGTAGGCAATATTGATCGCATCCACGACGCGGCGCGCGGTGCCAAAGTCGGTGTCGTTGAGCTCGAATACGACCGTACCGCCCTGCCCCACCGTTGCCGGAACTGCCCGCTCCACGATTGCCCCACCGGGTATGCGCCCGGCGGCAAGGTGGTTGATTACCTGTGAGGCGCCGCCGCCCTGAGCACCTGCGCCGCCGACCACCATATTCCCCTGGGCGATCGCATACACCTGACCGTCGATGCCCTTGAGCGGTGTCATCACCAGCGTGCCGCCGCGCAGGTTCTTGGCATTGCCGACCGAGGATACGGTGACGTCGATCGCTTGACCGGGGCGGGCAAAAGACGGCAGGGCGGCCGTCACCATCACCGCAGCGACGTTCTTGAGCTGCAGGTTGGTCCCCGGCGGCAGCGTGACCCCCATGTTGCCGAGCATGTTGATGATGCTCTGCACCGTGAAGGGCGTCTGCGTGGTCTGGTCGCCCGAGCCGTCGAGACCCACGACCAGCCCGTAGCCGACGAGCTGGTTGTCACGCACGCCGGCAATCGAGGCCAGCTCCTTGATGCGCTCAGCGTTCGCCTGCGCCGGCGAGCAGAGAAATACGAGCGCCGCGAGCGCGGCTGCGGCAGCATGTCCAATCCAGATTCGAACGCTGTTCATGAGGCCTGACTCCCGGTCAGAACGGCAGGATGGCGACGAAGAAGCGCTGCAACCAGCCCATCGCTGTGGATTCGTTGATGAAGCCGCTGCCGCGATACTCCATGCGCGCATCGGCGACCTGGGTGGATTGCACGGTGTTGCCGGCGGTCACGCTGTTCGGGTTGATCACGCCGGAAAAGCGGATGTATTCATTGCCCTGATTGATCGCGACCAGCTTCTCGCCCGACACCAGCAGATTGCCGTTGGGATAGACGTCGATGACGGTGACAGTGATGGTCCCGTTGAAGACGTTGTTCGCGGCCGCCCCGCCTTGGCCGGAGAACTCGGAGTCAGCACCGGCCTCCAGGGTGAGGCCATCGAGCGTCTTCAACGGCAAGCCCGCGACCGGGCCGACGTTTGCGCTGATGCTGCTACCGCGGGTGGCCTTCGCGTTAGCACTCTTCTCGGCGGTATTGCGTTCGACCAGGTTGATCGTAATCGTGTCGCCCACATGACGGGCACGGCGGTCCTCGAACAGCGGACGCGACAGGCTCGCTTGGTAGATCGAGCCGTTGCTGGCCGAGGCCTGCGGGCGGGTCT
>JAKLLJ010000330.1 GCA_023150215.1 Thauera sp.
CATCTCCATCAAGCGAGCGCTCGCCGCCGAGGTCTGCTTGGTGACGTCATGGATCTCGTCGGCGCTGCCTGCGATGCCCTCCACGCTGCGGGCAGCTTCGGTCGAGGCCATCGATTGTTCGCTCAGGGCGAGATCGATGTCGTGGATGAGTTCGGCGACCCGGCGCGCAATCTCCAGCAGGGACTCGATGCTCTGCCCGGCTTCGTTGGCATGCGCGACGCTACGGCCAACAGCGGATACGCCCGCATCGATCCGGGTGACGACCTGGGTGGTGGATTGTTGGATCGCGCCCACCATGGAGGTGATTTCCTCGGTGGACTTGGCGGTGCGCTCGGCGAGCTTGCGGACCTCGTCGGCAACGACGGCAAAGCCGCGGCCCTGTTCGCCCGCGCGCGCCGCCTCGATCGCGGCATTGAGCGCGAGCAGATTGGTTTGGTCGGCGATTTCCTTGATCACGTTGACGATCTCGGAGATCTTGCGCGACTCGTCGGCGAGATTGCGGATGCCCTCGGAGGCGGTATTGACCACGACCGACACCTGGTCGATTTCCTGTTCGAGTTTCTTCAGCACGTTGCGCCCGGTGCGCGCCTTCGCGTCCGACTCAGCGGCCGCCCTGGAGGCTTCGCTCGTGCGCGCGGAGACCTCGCTGATCGAGACCGTCAACTCCTCGACGCTGGCAGCGATGCTCGACGCAGCGTTGCTCTGCGCATCGGCACTGCGCTCGAGCCGCCCGATTCCATCGCCCAGCTTTTCGGCGGCCTCGCCCAGGGTCGAGGAGGAGGTGCGCGTCTGGCTGATCGTGTCGCGCAGCGAGCTTCGTGTGGACTCGACCGCCTCCAGCAGTTGGCCGATCTCGTCACGCGTGCGTGCGCCCCCCGGCCCCGACGGGGGCGCCAGGCGCCCGCCGGCGATATCGTTCGCGGCGCGCACCACACGGCGGAGCCGCGCGCTGATTCGCCCGGCCAGCAAGACCGACAACAGCGCAGCAAGGACGCTGCCCGCCACCAGCGCGATGATGGCAACCTGCTTGGCCTGTTCGGCGGCCGCCACGCTCGCGTCACGGATCAGCTTGCCGCGCTCGTTCTGCTGCTTGACCAGTGCGGAGGTGGCATTGGCGACCCGGGTTCCCGCGCCGAACCACTCTTCCTTCTGGATCCGCTCCGCGTCGAGGGTGCGCCCCTGGCGAACGAGCTCCACCGCTTTCATGACCGAGCGCTCGTACGAGGTGCTTGCCGCGACGAACTCCTCGAGCAGTGCCTTTTCTTCTGCCGTGCTGATGAGGCCGCGGTACTCGGCCGTCTTCTCCGCCAGGGTCGCCGCAATGCTCTTGAGCGATTTCTCGGTTTTCTCGCGGTCGGCGTCGGACTCGGCGAGCATGAACTCGAGGCTACGGATGCGATAGCGCATCCGCGTTTCGCTGAGCGTTCCGGCCAACGCAAGCGCCGGCATGACCTGTGCGGTGATCTCGGTCGCGCGCGCCTGGAGCTTGTCGATCTGGACGTAGCAAACCAGGATCGCCAGGATCAGCAAGCTACCTGAGACAAAGAAATTCACCACGAGCTTCGCTCGCAGGCTGAGATTGTCGAACCAGTTCATGTCGGACTCCAGGCTCTGGTGCCTTTGTCGTTTGTACAAACGAGGAGCCTGGTTTAACGGCCGGATGGCGCCTGCCTTGAGGGAAGCCGGCCGGGGCGGTGCGCCCGTGGCCTGGCGGGTCGAGGTGCAGGCCTTTACTCGAACAGCACGCCCACGCTCTGGCCGCTGTGGATGCGCTCGATCGCGGCCGCGAACAGCGGCGCCACGTTGAGCACGGTGAGCTTGTCGAGGCGCTTGTCGGCCGGCAGGTTCACCGTGTTGGTGACCACGATCGAGTCGATCGCAGCGTCGCGCAGGCGCTCGATCGCCGGCCCGCACAGCACGCCGTGGGTGGCGGCGGCATGCACGCTGCGCGCGCCGGCGGCCTTCAGCGTTGCCACCGACGACACCAGCGTGCCGGCGGTGGCGATCTCGTCCTCGAAGATCACCACGTCGCGCCCGGCGACCTCGCCGACCACCTGGCCCTGCTTGACCGCGGTGTCCGACACCCGGCGCTTGTCGATGATCGCCATCGGGATGCCGAGCTTCTCCGAGAAGCGCCCGGTGCGCTTGGCACCGCCGGCGTCGGTGGCGACCGCCACCATGCTCGACAGGTCGTGGCGGTTGCGGAAGTGCTCGGCGAGCAGTGACACCGCGGTCAGGTGATCGACCGGCACGCTGAAGAAACCATGCACTTGGTCGGCGTGCAGGTCCATGGTCAGCACCCGGTTGGCGCCGGCGGTCTGCAGCAGGTCGGCGATCAGGCGGCCGGTGATCGAGATACGCGGCGCGTCCTTCTTGTCCGAGCGCGCATAGGAGTAATAGGGAATCACCGCGGTGATGCGTTGCGCCGAGGCGCTGCGCAGCGCGTCGAGCGTGATC
Source organism: Thauera sp. (assembly GCA_023150215.1). Classification (GTDB taxonomy): domain Bacteria; phylum Pseudomonadota; class Gammaproteobacteria; order Burkholderiales; family Rhodocyclaceae; genus Thauera. Next base: position 2,458 of record JAKLLJ010000330.1, read on the forward strand.
ATCAGCTCCATGATGTGCTCGCTCACCGGCTCGGTGAACGACTGCACCACGAAGACGTCGCGCTCGCGCACGTTCTCCTGCACCTGTACGCGCAGGTTGTCATTGGAAAAGCGCGAGATCTCGAGCTGGCCGAGGCGCATGCCGAGACGCTGGGCGATGTCGCCGGCGAGATCGCGGCTGGCGTTGCAGGCGAAAATCTGGAGGCCGTGCTTGATCATCGGTCGAAGACTCCTGTGCGGGTTGCCGCCCCTGGCGGGCGGGCATTCGGGGATGACCGGGCTGCAATGCGGCAGCGGCCGGCGGGCGCAGGCGCCATGCTACGGGAAGACTGCACGCTGAAGGTGCATCGGGGGCTTGCCGGCGGCCGATTTTTGCCACATCGTTGCTCAAAACAAGGCGGCCGGGGACAGCACCGGTCAACCCGTCCGAACCGCCCGGACGAGATTTCGATTCGAGGCGCTCATGAACGCGCAGGGTTCGACGCTCGGCCGTCTGCGGGGGGATTTTTTTGGCGGGCTCACCGCCGGCGTGGTCGCACTCCCGCTCGCGCTCGCCTTCGGCGTGGCGTCTGGCGCGGGGGCGGCGGCCGGGCTGTATGGCGCGATCGTGCTCGGCTTCGTCGCCGCGCTGCTCGGCGGCACGCGCATGCAGATCTCCGGGCCGACCGGGCCGATGACGGTGGTGTTCGCGTCGGCACTCGCGGTGGTGGGCGGCGACGTGGTGGTGGCGATGGCAGCGGTGATGGTGGGTGGGCTGGTGCAGATCGGCCTGGGCCTGTTGCGCGCCGGCGGGCTGGTGC
>JAKLLJ010000331.1 GCA_023150215.1 Thauera sp.
GGGCTTGGAGGTGGAGGCGGGGGTGTCGGTCACCGGCAGCGCGAAGCGGCCGCAGATCAAGCTGGTGTCCGAGCCCAGCGTGCCCGATCCCGCCAAGCTGTCGTGGATCGTGCTCGGGCGGGCGCCTGATGCCGCCTCGGGCGGCGATCTCGGCCTGCTGCTGCCGGCTGCGGCGGCGCTGCTCGGCGGGCCGGGTGGCGGCATGACCGAGGAGTTGTCACGCAGCCTCGGCTTCGATTCGTTCTCGATCGGCCAAGGCGAGCTCAACAGCACGTCGCGCACGGCCAGCAGCCGCGTGCTCGGCAGCGGCCAGACCATCGCCAGCGGCCCGTCGGTGTCGGGCCAGGTGCTGAGCCTGGGCAAGCGCCTCGGCCCGGATCTTTTCCTGAGCTTCGAGCAGAGCCTGGGCGGGGCGGCGACCCTGGTCAAGCTCACCTACCAGGTCTCGCGCCGGCTGGCCGTGATCGCGCGCGGCGGCACCGATACCGCGCTCGATGTCCAGTACGGCGTCTCGTTCCGCTGAGGCGCGCGGCTTGGATCCGGCCGCGCGCTCGGGGGGCGGTTGCCGCGAGCCTCTCGAACACCTCGCCGCGGCTGCAGTGCGCGGGGAATGATTGCCCCCGCACGTGGTCTGTGTGTGTAACCCCAACCCCAATGGAGCGCGCAGATGAGCGACGACAAGGAACATTCGATGCATGAGACCGCCATCCTCGGCGGCGGCTGCTTCTGGTGCCTGGAGGCGGTGTTCGACCTGATCGACGGCGTCGACGAGGTGGTGCCCGGCTATTGTGGTGGCCATGTCGAGCTGCCGAGCTACCGCGACGTGTGCACCGGCGGCACCGGCCACGCCGAGGTGGTGAAGATCGTGTTCGACCCGGCGAAGGTGAGCTACCGTGAGCTGCTGGATGTGTTCTTCACCATTCACGACCCCACCACTGTCGACCGCCAGGGCAACGACGTCGGCTCGCAATATCGCTCGGTCATCTTCACCACCAGCGAGGCGCAACTGCACACTGCGCTGTCGACCATCGAGCAACTTGGCGAGCAGCGCGTGTTCCCGAAGGCGATCGTGACGCGCGTCGAGCGTGCGCCGAGGTTCTGGCCCGCTGAGCCGGAACACCACGACTACTACGTCAACAACAGCGACCAGCCGTACTGCCAGTATGTGGTGGCACCCAAGATCAGCAAGTTCCGCAGCCGATTCGGTGCGCGCCGCTGGCCCGAGGGCAGCAGGTAGAATGCGCGTTTTCACTCACGGCAGGAGAACGGCATGACCCAGACCACCACCGCCAGCGGGCTCGTCATCGAGGACATCGAAATCGGCACCGGCGACACCGCTGAGAAGGGCCGCATGGTGTCGGTGCATTACACCGGCTGGCTCACCGACGGGCGCAAGTTCGATTCGAGCAAGGACCGTAACGATCCCTTCGCCTTCCCGCTCGGCGCCGGTCACGTGATCCGCGGCTGGGACGAGGGCGTGCAGGGCATGCTGGTCGGCGGCAAGCGCAAGCTGACCATCCCGCCCGAGCTCGGCTATGGCTCGCGCGGCGCCGGCGGCGTGATTCCGCCCAATGCCACCCTGGTGTTCGAGGTCGAGTTGCTTAAGGTGCTTTGATCCTGGCGATAAACATGAATGCCGGTCGCAGGGCTGCGGCCGGCATCTGCATGTCAGGGCGCTCGCTTAGTGCGCGGTGCCAAGCATTTTCCGGACTTCGTCCCGGCGCGGGAAGTGCGAGTCCAGTTCGAGCACGCGGCCAAGATGCACGCCGGCCTCGGCCTTCAATCCGTTTTCGATCTGGCTCCGGCCGAGGCAGTATTCGGCCCAGCTGTCGGTCGGCCGTGCCTTGACGACTGCCTCCAGTACGGTGATCGCTTCCAGGTTGCGGCCCGCGTCGCTCAGCGCACACCCGTAAGTGCTTTCGATGATCGCGTTGCCGGGGACGGCCGTGCGCGCGCCTTCCGCGAGGCGCAGCGCTTCGTCTCCCGCCCGGCGGTTGCGAATCAGCAGCATGGCGAGGTTGTTTGCGGCAAGCGGGTTGCCCGGACTGGCTTCCAGCACGCGCCGGTAGCCGCGCTCGGCCGCAGCGTTTCGCCCGTCGGCCTCGTCAAGCGTGGCAAGGGCGAAAACCAGCGGCAAGCTTTCGGCGTGCTTCAACGCGGCTTCGATCGCAGCACGTGCAGCGACGGTGTTCCCTTGGCGCAGCAGCACATCGCCCAGGGCGGCATTGATCTCGGCCGATTCTGCGGCGCCGGGGCGTGCCTGCAATGCCCGGCGGTACCAGCGCTCGGCGCCGGGCAGGTCGCCGGTCTCGAGTTTCAGCGTGGCGATCCGGCGTTCGGCCAGAGGCCCCTGCGGCACGAGCGAGGCGAGGCGCCGGAAAGAGGCAAGGGCCGCTTGTTCGTCTCCAATGCCGAGTTGTGCGCGCCCGAGGTAGTGCCAGACTTCGGCCCGTGCGGGCGCATTGCGCGCCGATTCCTCGTAAAGCCGAAGCGCTTCCGTACGATCTCGCGCCGAGAAATCCAGGAATCGGGCAAGGTTCAGACTGCTGACGTAGAGCTGAGGTGAAAGTTCATGGGCTTTTCTGAATGCGCGCTCTGCTTCGTCGAAGTTCCTTCCGCGCATTGCCTGCTCGGCCCTGATCAGATGAAAGTGCGGCTGCGCGGCATGGCGGACGTCCAACAGCCCGAGCTGCATCTGCGCCGCGTTGTTTTCACCCTTGGCGAGTAGCCGGAAAACGGTCTGCACATCGCGCATCAAATCGGCTGGGGCGAGGTTGGGCTCGCGCTTCGCGGCCGCGCGCCAGAGGGCCTCTGCTTCCTTGTCTCCACCGAGATGAAAAGTCACTGTGCCGAGGGCGTGCAAGGGGTAAGGATCTTCGGGGTGCTTCGTCACCTCGGCGCGAAGTCGTTCGCTTTGCCCGAGCAGGATCCGTTCCGACAGGGTGGCGACCTTGTCCTGCGCAATGCTGTCGCGAATTTCGTTGGGGATGGCGTCTGCACCGAAGCGCAAGTCTCCGGATGAAGGTTCGGGCATGGACACCAGCGGCACTGCTGTCGCGCTGGTCGCGACGCACAGCAGCAGCGCTGCCATGAGCCATCTCGGAACACTTCTGGCCGTCATGCTGGCGTCTCCCCTCGGTCGGGCGATCTCGGTGCATCCTCAGGGATGCCGCCGGAATCGCTGGCAAAAAATGCGGACTACCGATGGTAGCCCGCATTGGCGCTGTACAGATGAAGTGGCTTCAGAGGTTGT
>JAKLLJ010000332.1 GCA_023150215.1 Thauera sp.
GTGTGGCGGAGTCGGACGCGACCGTGATGCTGTCGGGCGAGTCCGGCACCGGCAAGGAGGTCTTCGCGCGCCACATCCACCGGCACTCGCCGCGTGTCAAGGGCCCCTTCATCGCCATCAACTGCGCGGCCATTCCCGAGAACCTGCTCGAGGCCACGCTCTTCGGCTACGAGAAGGGCGCCTTCACCGGCGCGCAGGCCGCGCAGCCGGGCAAGTTCGAGCAGGCCCAGGGCGGCACCATTCTGCTCGACGAGATCTCCGAGATGCCGCTCGGCCTGCAGGCCAAGCTGTTGCGTGTGTTGCAGGAGCGCGAGGTCGAGCGTGTCGGCGGCAAGAAGCCGGTGGCGCTCGACATCCGCGTGCTCGCCACCAGCAACCGCGACATGCTCAAGGAGGTCGCTGCCGGGCGCTTCCGCGAGGACCTGTATTACCGCCTCAACGTGTTCCCGATCGCCATCCCCGCGCTGCGCGAGCGCCGCGGCGACATCCTGCCGCTGGCGCGTCATTTCCTCGCCCGCCACGCCGCCCGCCAGCAACGCCAGGCGCGCTTCTCACCCGCGGCCGAGGCGCTGCTGCCGCAATACGCCTGGCCAGGCAACGTGCGCGAGCTGGAGAACACCATGCACCGCGTGCTGATCCTGACCCAGGGCGAGGAGGTGAGCGCCGAGACCCTCCGCCTGTGCCTGCCGCAGTGGACGCCCGAGGCGGCAACGGCTGCCGCCGCGCCGGCAATATCTGCCGCAATGCCCGTCGATTTCGTCCCTGCGCCGGCGGTGTCCGCGCCCCCGCTGGCGGCCGTCGCCGCCCCGTCTGCCGCGGCGGAGCGGCCGGCGAACATGAAGGACCTCGAGCGCGAACACATCCTCGCCACGCTGCGCGAGTTCGCCGGCTCGCGCAAGAAAACGGTCGAAAAACTGGGCATCTCCGAGCGCACCCTGCGCTACAAGCTGCAGCAGTACCGCGAGGAAGGCTACGACGTGTGAGGGCGGGGAGGTAGGTTCGCGGCTGCCGCCGCTCCTACAGGAGCGTTTGCGATCGCGGGTTCGCGGCTCCCGCCGCTCCGACAACGTACGCGCTGCGCGGGCTTTGTGTAGGAAAGAAGGCGACGCGACGCGGGGCGGTGTAAGGCGGCTTGTCTGGCACGCCACTTGCTCTGCTAGACTGACGTCACCAAAACCCTCAAGCCGGGGGAGAGAGCATGGACACCCGTGGAATAGACCAGATGCTGAGCGATTTGCGCTCGGTGTCGCAGGTTGCACAAGGCAAGGCCGTAGCGCCCGACGCCGCCGCACCCGCGGGGGGCGTGAATTTTGCCGATGTGCTGAACAACGCCCTCAAGGACGTGAGCGCCGCCCAGGGCGAAGCGCGCGCGATGGCGCAGAATTTTTCCGCCGGCGACCCCAACGTCAACCTGCAGGACGTGATGGTCAATCTGCAAAAAGCCAACCTGTCGTTCCAGCAGATGGTCCAGGTGCGCAACCGCCTGGTCACGGCCTATCAGGACATCATGAACATGCCGGTCTGACCGGGCCGCCTTGGCCCGGAGGTTCGCGGCTTCCGCCGCTCCTACATAAAACCAGCGCAGCGCCTACGTTGTAGGAGCGGCGGAAGCCGCGAATCCAGCGCGCGGTACGTTGTAGGAGCGGCAGCAGCCGCGAACGCAGCGCTGCACCCCCCCGCGTCGCACGTTGGAACGCGCCAGCGCCGTGCGGCTGCCTTTGCCGCCGGAGACCGGCCTCCCTCACAGCCCCCCGCGTGCCTTGGCGTTGAGGGCGCGTTCGGTGTGGAAAATGTACCGCTGGATGCGCGTCTCGGTGGGGCGCGGGAGTGCCGCGTAGCGCAGGCCGACGCGTAGCTGCACGGCGCCGTTGCGCTGCGTCTGGCGATTGATGTTGCGCACTTCCAGGTCGAGGTCGATCGGGTCGCCGTCGGGGAGGGCGAGCCGGCACCCCTCCAGCACGCCGCCGACCACCACTTCCGCCGCCGCGGCCGGCATATGCACCGCGATGCCGCCGCCGCCGATGTCGATCACGCGGGCCAGCACTTCCACCTGCTTGTGGGCGAGGTCCTCGGCCTTCAGCAGGCAATTCATCTCGTGCGTCAATGGCACGTGCAGGCGGTAGTACTCGCGTCGCTGCAGGCGCAGCATCTGCGTCGGCAGGGGGGCGTGGAACACGGGCTGGCCGCGGTCCTGCCCGTAGGCGAGTCCGCTGACCGGAAACTGCACGCGGATGCCGTCGAGCTGGGTCACGCACAGCAGACGGGGCGCCGCCAGCGCACGGCGGTTGGCCTCGGGGTCGGGGCTGGCGTCGAGCACCACGCGCCCGCGATCCTCATCCACCTCGAGCACCGCCGTCATCAACGACTGCCCGCCGCCGGTGTGGGCGGCGATCAGGCAGCGGCGCTCGATCAGGTCCTGCAGCAACTGCACGATCTGGCGCCGGCCGCGCAAGGTGTATTTCTCGAGTTCGTCGTTGCCCGCGGTCTCGAGCGGGGTGGGCGTGCTGGGGTCGGCCATGGGGTCGATCGGATCCACGTGGTCAGGGTCGCGCTACGGGCGGCTCGAATGCGGGGCCTGAGGGCAGGCCGCTTACAGCCGGCCGCGCGCGCGCGCTGCGCTCGCGTTCGATGCGCAGAATGTAGCGCTGGATCACGTCCGCTGCACCGCGCGGCAGGTCGGCGAACTCGCAGCCGGCGCGCAGCATCCCGGTGCCGTTGCGATGGGTGATGTGGAACAGGTTGCGCACGATCAGCCGCGCCGGGATCGGTGCGGCGTCGGGCAGGCGCAGCAGGCAGCCGGGGAACTCGTCCCCCTTTTCGAAGCGCATGCCCACCGGCGGCACCGCGACCGCAATGCCGCCGCCGCTGATGTCGAGGATGCGCAGCTCGGTTTCGCGCCCGCCGCCTTCGGCGCGTGGCTGCAAGGTGCACGTGACGCTGTCCGCCAGCGGCGTCTGCAGGCGGTAGAACTCGCGCCGTTGCAGGCGCATGAGGGTGTCGGGCAGTGGTGCGCGCAAGCCGGGCTTGCCGGCTTCGTCGATGAAGCGCTGCTCGCGCAGCTGAAACTGGATGCGCACCTTGTCGAGCTGGGTGACGCAGTCGAGTGCGTCGGCGCGCGCCATGCGAACGTTTTGGGCGGGATCGGCGCTGCCGTCGAGCAGCAGGCTGGTGCCGTCTTCCGCGACCGCGACAAGGGTGGACAGCACGGATTCGTTGCCCGGCGCCAGCCGTGCG
>JAKLLJ010000333.1 GCA_023150215.1 Thauera sp.
CGCCCTGCTCGCCGGCGGCCTGCGCCGCGGCGGCTGGCTCGCCTGCATCTACGGCACCGCGCAGTCCACGGCGATGATCTTTCTGGTGCTGCTCGGCGCCGACGTGCTCAACGTCTTCCTGGCGCTCACCCAATTGCCGACCGAGCTCGCCGCCTGGGTCACCGGCTCCGGCCTGCCGCCGCTCGCGGTGCTGTTCTCGATCTTCGCGATGCTGGTCGTACTCGGCTGCATCATGGACAGCCTGTCGATGATCCTGCTGATGGTGCCGATCTTCTTCCCGGTGGTGATGGGCCTCGATCTGTTCGGCCTGGGGGATACCGAGAAGGCGATCTGGTTCGGCATCATGATGCTGATGCTGGTCGAAATCGGGCTGATCACGCCGCCGGTGGGAATGAACGTGTACATCATCAACAGCCTCGCCGGCGACATCCCGATGAGCACCACCTTTCGCGGCGTGGTCCCGTTCCTGATCTCGGACGCGATCCGCATCCTGCTGCTGGTGTTCGTGCCGTCAATCAGCCTGTTCCTGGTGCGGCTGTTCGGCTGAATCCGGCGCTCGCCGCTTCAGCGCCCGTCCTGCGCCAGCGCCCGCTCCACGCTGGCGATCTTGTCGTCCATGGTCTGCTCGCGGTCGGTGCGCGTGCCGAGCCGGATCGAGGTGGTGATGCGCGGTGCACCCATGGCGTGCACCACCTCGTGGCAGCGCTTGACCGCAGCCATCACGGCATCCCATTCGCCCTCGATGTTGGTGCCGTAGGCATGCAGTTGCGAGCTCAGGCCCGCCTCGCGGATCACGCGTTCGCACGCCGCCACGTAGGACGACACGGACAAGCCCACGCCGAGCGGGACAACGCAGAGATCGAGAATGACTTTCATGGTGTGGGCCTCCCCGGTGATTGATGCGGAGCGTCGATTCTAGCGCGGACGGCGCGCAACGGCCCGCCCGCGCGGCGCCGGCGCGCCCGGCGTCAGCGGGCTTTCACGCCACTGCCCGGGCTGCAGCCCGTCGAGCCGCCACGGACCGATCGCCAGGCGGATCAGGCGCAGCGTCGGATAGCCGACCTTTGCGGTCATCCGTCGTACCTGGCGGTTCTTGCCCTCGCTCAGCACGATCTCCACCCAGCTCGTCGGTACCGACTTGCGAAAACGCACCGGCGGATCGCGCAACCACAGCCAGTCGGGCTCGGGCACGCCGCGCGCGGCGCACGGCCGGGTGTGGAAGTCGCCCAGGTCGACCCCGGCGCGCAGAGCGTCCAGCGCAGCCTCGCCTACGACGCCCTCGACCTGCACGAGATAAGTCTTGGTGAGCTTGTGGCGTGGGTCGGCGATGCGATGCTGGAGTGCGCCGTCGTCGGTCAGCACCAGCAGGCCCTCGCTGTCCGCGTCCAGGCGGCCGGCGGCATACACGCCTGGCAGCGGCACGAAATCCTTCAGCGTCGCACGCCCGGCCTCGTCGGTGAACTGGCACAACACACCGTAAGGCTTGTTGAGGAGCAGCACACGGGAGGTCCGTGCGCGCTCGACAGTCGGCACCTTCTTCGATCGGATCGGAAACATCGGCGGGTAAGGAGCCTTCGTCGGCGTGCGGAGCCCGCGCCAAAGGCGCTTCCTGCCGTGCGCGGAGCGCGTCGGACCAGCCCCCGGGCAATGACACGGCGAACGGGCAAGAACTGGCGGAGGCGGTGAGATTCGAACTCACGAGGGGCGCAAACCCCTGACGGTTTTCAAGACCGTTGCATTCAGCCGCTCTGCCACGCCTCCGCAAGGCCAAGCAGTATACCACCGTGTCGCAACCCGAAGCCGCCCGGACGCCGCCCGGCGAGGGGGATCCTTCAAGGCCTTGCGCCGCGTGCCGCGGTTACGTGGCGTCCGTTGCGCGCTCGAACACCACCACCGACTCCACGTGCGAGGTCTGCGGGAACATGTTGGCGATGCCCGCCGCGCGCAGCCGGTAGCCCTTCTCGCGAACCAGTACCGCGGCGTCGCGCGCGAGCGTGGCGGGATTGCACGACACATAGACGATGCGCGCCGGTCCGTGCCGGGCATCGATCGCCTTCGCCACCGCGATCGCACCTTCGCGCGGCGGATCGATCAGCAGCTTGTCGAGCGTGCCGAGCGCCGCCAGGCTATCCTCGGTGGTTTCGAACAGGTTGGCGGCATGAAACTCGCAACGCGCCTCGAGCCCATTGCGGCGTGCATTCTGCGCGGCGCGCTCGACCAGCGCAGCGCTGCCTTCCACACCCACCACCCGTGCGCCCATGCGCGCGATCGGCAGGCTGAAATTGCCCAGCCCGCAGAACAGGTCGGCGATGCGCTCGCCCGGCGCCGGGGCGAGCAGTTGCATGGCGCGCCGGATCAGCAGACGGTTGATGTGCACATTGACCTGGGTGAAATCGGTCGGACGGAAATCCAGGCGCAAATCGAACTCCGGCAGCGTATAGGCCAGCCCGGGCGCATCCACCGGGTGCAGCGGCTGCGCCGAATCGGGGCCGGCGGGCTGGATCCAGGCCTGGACGCCCTCGGCATCGGCAAAGGCCGCCAGGCGTTTTTCGTCAGCGCGGGAGAACGGCAGCAGGTTGCGGAACACGAAAACCGGGGCCGCATCGCCGATCGCGATCTCGACCTGCGGCAAGCGATCGGCGATCGACAGCTCGGCAAGCATCGTGCGCAATCGCGGCAGAAGGTCGGAAATCACCGGCGGCAGCACCGGACAGGTGCGCATATCGACGATGTAGCTCGATCGGCGCTCGTGGAATCCCACTCGCAGCCCGCCCTTGCTGGGCACCACGCGCACCCCCAGGCGCGCACGGTAGCGGTAGCCCCACGCAGGCCCATGGATCGCAGGGAGGATCAGTTCGGCACGCAGCTTGCCGATATGCCACAACGCATCCTCGAGCACGCGCTGCTTGACCGCCGCCTGCGCATCCTCGTCAAGGTGCTGCATCGAACAGCCGCCACACAGGCTGTAGTGCGGGCAGCGCGGCGTCACGCGCTGGGCGCTGGGGCGCAGGATACGCACCGCCTCCGCCTGCTCGTAGCTTGGCCGTGAGCGCAGCACCGCGTAGTCGACGCGTTCGCCCGGCAGCGCCCCGTCGATGAAGACAGCCTTGCCGTCCACCCGGGCAACGCCGCGGCCTTCATGGTCCAGGGATTCAATCGTGGCGGCGGGCATGGTTGCGCACTGTCGTTGAGGGAGCGCGATTCTACCGCGCTGCGGTGCCAT
>JAKLLJ010000334.1 GCA_023150215.1 Thauera sp.
CGGCGCCGCACTCGTTTGCCGAACTCGACGAGCAAGTCGCCGAAGGCCTCCCCAAGGCCGCCCTCAAGGCAGGCGTCGAGCGCCTGGGGCGCAACCCCGACGAGCGCCGCATCCTGCTCCACCGCGTCGTTCCCGAAGCCACCTTCAAGCGCCGCCGCGACCGTCTCAGCCCCACCGAATCCGAAAAGATCGAGCGCCTCGCCCGCGTCTATGCCACCGCCCGCCACGTCTGGAACTCGGACGAGGACGCGCTCGCCTTCCTGCACGCACCGCACGCGATGCTGGGCGGGCAGCCTCCGCTCGAGGTCGCGATGACCGAGCTGGGCGCGCGCCGGGTCGAGACCCTGCTGTGGAGGTTCTTCTACGGCATCGCCGCCTGATGCGCGTCTACCGCATCGCCGACCGGCGTCACCCGATCTGGGACGGAACCGGCGCCGCGCTGCTGGGCGGGCGCTGGAACAGCCCGGGGCATCCCGCCATCTATGGTTCTTTGAGTTCCGCCTGCGCGATGCTCGAGATCCTCGCCCATGCCGGCATCGGACGCATTCCCGGCACGCAGCAGATCGTGATCGCCGAGGTGCCCGACGAGGATGCGCTGGTCGAGCGGCATGAGCCGGCGAGCTTGCCCGACGGCTGGGATACAGAAGATAGCGGCGCGGCGCGGCAGTTCGGCGACGACTGGCTGGCGTCGAGGCGGAGCCTGGTGCTGGTGGTGCCGTCGGTGGTGGCGCGGCTGGAGTTCAATGCGGTCTTGAACCCGGCGCACCCGGATTTTTCCAGGGTGAGGGTGAGTGCGCCGGAGGCGGTGGTGTGGGATCGGAGGTTGTTCGGGTGAGGGGGCAGCCTCACAAGACCGCATCTGCAGAACGCTCGGGGGCGAGGCGGATGTTCGTGACGCGACGCGGGTCCGGCGCTCGTGTTGATCACGGTGGTGAAGGGTACGAAGGTGACGACGGAGTTCGATCCGTGGCATCCATTCTTGCGGGCGTCCAGGTTGACCGGTCTGGTCGGCGAGGTTTCGGGACGGCGGTTGTTCGGCCTTATGTGGAGCTCCACATAAGGCCGACCACGAGCCGCTCCGCTCGAACGACGATTGCCGTTGCGCCAGCAAAGGATGTCGACGAGTCCGCAACGCCGCCACCCACGCAAATCAGGCGTCCATCGCACGAACCCAGTCCTCCACCCGCAGCCCTGCCGACCTTGCGGCTCTGCGACAATGCCGAGCCCTGTCCACTGCCTGTTTGCCGATGACGACCACCGAGCGGATTTCCAAGGCCATGGCGGAGAAGTTTGCCGCCATCACCGCGCTGACCGACGCGTTCTGCGCGCAGCCTCTCGACGCTGAACTCCGGCGGATGATCCTCCGCGTCGTCGGCGCAGGCAGCCGTCGTCCCTGCCGGCTGGCGTCGAGCGCGTGTGGGCGGCCGCGGCCGAGCATGCGGTGGGGCGGGTGAGCGATGTGCCTGCGGATCGCGCGGAGGTGTCGAATGAGCCGGCTGTCGACAGAATCGGTGGCGAAGGCCGTCGAAGCCGTTCAGGCGATGGACCGCCCGCAGAAAGAGCGCCTCACCGACGAGGTCTTCCGCACGCAGCCGAACATGCTGGGCTCGATCCTGGTGCTGCCCCGACTCGGGGTGTCGATGGAGAAGGTCGAGTTCGCCGTCGGGGTGCTGTTGGTCTGCTTCCAGGCGATGAAGGAGTCCGGGCTGGCCTGGCCGGTCATCACGGAGGACGAGCAGGAGCGCCAGCTCGCGCGTTTCTTGGTGGCGACGCGCCTTGGCGAGGACATCGCCTCCTCGCTGCGCAGTCGCGCGCTTCGGCGCTACATCGCCGCGCACCCCGAGAAGGCGCTCGCCGCCTACGTGGCGAGCGATACGTCGACGTGGCTGGGCCAGGTCGCGGCCGACGAGTCCGACAAGTACGTGATGCTGGCGGTGTGGAATCTGGTGAACTGCATCGCCTTCGCCGAGCTGCCGCGGTCGAAGCGCACGAAACCCACGTAGGCACGTCGGCGTGGCCGTGTTCGCGCCTGCCGGCGCTCCTACCTAAACCGCCGCGGTTATGGGCGCCGTGTAGGAGCGGCGGCAGCCGCGAATGCGGCCGTTCTCCGGTCGACGTGGCCAATGCAGATGACCGCCGGCATTCGCGCCTTCCGGCGCTCCTACGCGAACCTTCGCAGCCTCGGGCGCCGTGTAGGAGCGGCGGCAGCCGCGAACCCAGCCCCCCGTCCGCCCCCAACCCCCGTCCGCCCCCGCGAAACCGGCGATAATGCCGGCCGACGCGTGTTCACGCCCTTTCAGGATTCCTCCCTCCTCATGGAAATCAAGGTCAACTTCCTCGACAAGCTTCGCCTCGAAGCCAAGTTCGACGACTTCACGGTGATCGCCGACCAGCCGATCCGCTACAAGGGCGACGGCTCGGCGCCGGGGCCGTTCGACTACTTCCTGGCCTCGTCGGCCTTGTGCGCGGCCTACTTCGTGAAGCTGTACTGCGAGACGCGCAACCTCCCGACCGAGAACATCCGCCTGTCGCAGAACAACATCGTCGACCCGGAGAACCGCTACAAGCAGATCTTCAAGATCCAGGTCGAGCTGCCGGAGGACATCTCCGCCAAGGATCGCCAGGGCATCCTGCGCTCGATCGAGCGCTGCACGGTCAAGAAGGTCGTGCAGACCGGCCCCGAGTTCGTCATCGAGGAGGTGGGGAGTCTCGATGCCGACGCCCAGGCCCTGCTGGCGCTGGACCCGGACACCGGCACGCGCACCTATATCGCCGGCAAGGACCTGCCGCTCGAGCAGACCATCGCCAACATGTCGCGGTTTCTGGCCGACCTCGGGATCAAGATCGAGATCGCCTCGTGGCGCAACCTGGTGCCCAACGTGTGGTCGCTGCACATCCGCGATGCGCACTCGCCGATGTGCTTCACCAACGGCAAGGGCGCGAGCAAGGAGAGCGCGCTGGCCTCGGCCCTGGGCGAGTACATCGAGCGCCTCAACTGCAATCACTTCTACAACGACCAGTTCTGGGGCGAGGACATCGGCGACGCCCCCTTCGTGCATTACCCGAACGAGCGCTGGTTCAAGCCCGGCCGCAAGGATGCGCTGCCGGCCGGACTGCTCGACGGCTACTGCCTGGCGATCTACAACCCCGAGGGCGAGCTGC
>JAKLLJ010000335.1:0-306 GCA_023150215.1 Thauera sp.
GCAACCGTCCGTGTTCGCTGGTTGTCGCCCTTGCGTCGAGCCGCGCAGGCGGTTCCAGGATGCGTGCGGTGTATTCCTGGAGCGGCGAGGACTGTCCGAGCCGAGCGCAGCGACGGCGAGTTCCGCAGCCGCGGAAGGAATACACCGTGCGCGTCCTCGCCGCAGGCGGTGGCGTCAGGGCGGCGACTTCACGGCGCCTACATCCCGGTCACGCTCGGCATGGGTCCCGTGCTGGCTGCGATCCTGTTGCTCGTCCTGCACTTCGGCCGGAGGACGCACGAAGCTGGGGTTCGCGGCTGCCGCCGC
>JAKLLJ010000335.1:316-3031 GCA_023150215.1 Thauera sp.
ACAGGGGCATCGCGGTGGCGACGTTGCGGTGGCGACGTTGCGGTGGCGACGTTGCGGTGGCGACGTTGCGGTGGCGACGTGGCGGTGGCGACGTGGCGGTGGCGACGTGGCGGTAGAGACGTTGTGGTAGCGACGTGGCGGCGCGACGCGGGCGCCGCGCTCAGGCGTTGATATAGGCGCGGATGCCGGCGGCGATGAATTCGACTGCGAGCGCGGCGAGCACGAGGCCCATCAGGCGGGTCAGGATGTTGAGTCCGGTGCGGCCGGCGAGGCGGCTGATCGGGCCGGCGAGGCTGAAGGCGAACCACACCACGGCGCCCATCACCAGGCCGGCGCCGAGCAGCATCAGTACCGTGTTGGTGCCCTGGTCGGCGTAGATGATCACCGTGCTCACCGTGCCCGGCCCGGTGAGCAGCGGAATGGTCAGCGGCACCACCGCGACGTTGGCACGCTCGGCGGCCTCGTCGGCCTCCTCGGGGGTGCTGCGGCTGGGGGTGGGCTGGGCGTTGAACATCGAGATCGCGACCAGGAACAGCAGCGCACCGCCGCCGACCTGCAGCGAAGGCACGGTGATGCCGAACGCCGCCAGCAGGTACTGGCCGGCGATCGCGGTCACCACGATGACGAGGAAGGTCGACAGCGCGGCGGTGCGCGCGGTGCGCCGGCGCTCCAGGGCGGACTGCCCCTGGGTGAGGCCGATGAAGGCCGGGATCGCCCCCAGGGGGTTGATCAGCGCGACCAGCGTGATGAAGATCTTGGCGAATTCCATGCGATGCACTCCAGGTGGGGCGGGCGGGCAATCCCGCCTTCGCCTCGCGCCGCTCAGCCTACGATGCCGGCTCGCCGCCGGCAAATCCTCGCCGGCGGCGGCGCTCGTGGCGATGCGGCACGACGCGTCTGCACTGCGCGCCGGCTTGACCCCACAAAAGATTCATTCAATACTCTTCTTTTTCGAGCATCCGACGCGACCACCATGTTCTTCACCCGACACAAAGAGACCCTGCGCAAGCGCGAAGTCGACAACCTGCAGCTCAAGCAGGCCAACGACGCCCTCCACGAGCGGGTGCGCGAGCTCGAAGCGGAGCAGCACGCGCTGCGGACCCAGGCCGAGGCGCTGCGCCGCGAGCGCGCGGTGCTCGACGGCGTGTTCGCCAGCCTGGGCAGCTTTGGTGACTCGCTCGGCGGCGTGCGCGAGTCCTTCCTCGGCCTGGCCACCACGCTCAACGACGAGAAGGCGTCGGCGCTCGAGGCGGCGGCACAGTCCGACAGCAACCGCAGCGCCTTCGAGCGCATCGCCGGCAACCTTCACACCATGTTCGAACGCATGGGCGACGCGTCGAGCAAGGTCGGCGTCCTCAGCCGCCGCGCCCAGGAGATCGGCGGCATCGTCCGCCTGATCAAGGAGATCGCCGACCAGACCAACCTGCTCGCCCTCAACGCGGCGATCGAGGCCGCGCGCGCGGGCGAGGCCGGGCGAGGCTTCGCGGTGGTGGCGGACGAGGTGCGCAAGCTGGCCGAGCGCACCACCGGCGCGACCGCCGAGATCGCCACCCTGGTGGAGAACATCCAGGACGAGACCCGTTCCGCGCGCGAGGTCATGGAGCTCGGCGCCGCCGACGCCGGCCATCACGCCGAGGACAGCAAGCAGGCGGTGCTCAGCATGAAGCAGTTGCTCGCGCTGTCGCAGCGCATGGAGCAGGCGGTGACCTCCTCCGCGCTGCTCGCCAACGTGGAGCTCGCCAACATCGACGAGCTGACGCTCAAGCTCGAGGTGTACAAGGTCTTCCTCGGCGTGTCGGCGCTGCGCCCGGAAACCTTGCCCGACGAGACGCAGTGCCGGCTCGGGCAGTGGTATTACGGCGAGGGGCGCGAGCATTTCGCCGGACTGGCCGGCTACGCCGAGCTCGAGGATCCGCATCGCGCGGTGCACGCTCACGCCCGACGCGCGGTGGAGCTGCATGCACAGGGCAAGCTGGAAGCGGCGCTGACCGAGCTGCAGGCGATGGAAACGGCCAACCTCACCGTGATGCGTGGTCTCGAAAAGATGCTGGACAAGGCCGTGGGGCGCTAGCAGCGCTGGCGTGGCGGCGGCACGCGGGCGATCGTCGCGCGCGCGGCCCCGCTCCTGCGCCGGTGTCTGTGGTTCCGCTGCCGGCGCAGCGCGGAGTGCTGCGTCCGCAGCCTGGCCGCGGGTGGTACTCAGGCCTTGGCGTCGGGTGCGGCCGCCCCGGGTTCCGCACCCTGCAGCCACGCGCGCTTGTCGCCGACCTTGGCCCACGCATCGGCATCGGGCAGCGGCGCATGCGCCTCGACGATGCGCGGCCAGGCTTTCGCCAGCGTGGCATTGAGCGCGAGGTATTCACGCTGGTCATCGCTCAGCTGGTCCTCGGGCACGATCGCATCGACCGGGCATTCGGCGACGCACAGGGTGCAGTCGATGCACTCCTGCGGATCGATCACGAGAAAGTTCGGCCCCTCGCGGAATGCATCGACCGGGCACATGCTCACGCAATCGGTGTACTTGCAGCGGATGCAGGCTTCGGTGACGACATGGGTCATGGCTGCGTCTCCGCGCGCAGGGTGTCGACGCGCGCGGGGCGTCCTGCGCGCAGCCCGGCAGCGGCAGCGGGCAGATGGCGGCGGAGACGCAGCGCAGCGGGGTGCGCGGGCGACAAGTTGACAAGGGGGGCATGGCGTTTCATGGCAGATCCTTTG
>JAKLLJ010000336.1 GCA_023150215.1 Thauera sp.
GGAGTACCCGGTGCCGAAGTCGTCGAGCGCGAGCTTCACGCCCAGGGCCTTGATCTGTCCCATGCGCAGCACCGTGGTCTCGATGTCGCCGATCACCACGCTCTCGGTCAGCTCGATCTTGAGGCCGCCGGGGCGGATGCGGCTGCGCTCGATCGCTGCCGCCACCTTGCCGACGAAATCGGGCTGGTGGAACTGGCGGGCGCTGACGTTGATCGACAGGCTCAGCCCCGCGCTCGCGGGTTCGCGCTGCCAGGCGCGCAGTTGTGCGCAGGCCGCCTCCAGCACCCACTCGCCGATCGGCACGATCAGGCCGGTTTCCTCCGCGAGCGGGATGAAGTCGGCAGGCGAGATCATCGTACCTTCGGCGTCAAAGCAGCGGATCAGCGCCTCGGCGCCGATCACCTGGCCGTTGCGGTCGAGCTGCGGCTGGTAGTAGAGGCGGAAGCCGTTCCCGGCCAGCGCCGCGCGCAGCTTGAGTTCGAGCTCGGCGCGTGCGGCCACCACCGCCTGCATCGCCTCGCTGAAGAAGCGGATCAGGTTGCGGCCATCGTCCTTGGCGCGCGCCACCGCGACTTCGGCCTGCTTGAGCACCGCGTCGGCGGTGGTCGTGCGTCCGCGGAACAGGGTGAGACCCAGGCTTGCGCCAACGTGGTGGGCGCCGCTTGCGAGGCCGAGCTCGCAGGGCGCGCTGACGCAGCGGTGCAGGTGCTCGGCGATCTTCTCGGCACGGGTGATTGCCTCGTCGCGGTCGTCGCCAAGGCCCTCGACCACAATCGCGAAATCGTCGTCGCCCAGCCGCGCCACCGTATCTTCCTCGCGCAGCGCGCTGCGCAGGCGGCGCGCCACCTCGCGCAGCAGGGCATCGCCGGCCTGGTGGCCCTGTGTGTCGTTGAGCAGCTTGAAGTGGTCGAGGTCGAGCAGAAGCAGCATGCCGCTCGAGCCGCTGCGCTCGCTCGCGGCAATGGCGTGGCGCAGGCGGTCCCACATCAGGCTGCGGTTGGGCAGGCCGGTGAGGGTGTCGTAATAGGCGAGCTGGCGGATGCGCGCCTCGGCTTCGCGGCGCTCGGTGATGTCTTCCTTGATCGCCACGTAGTGGCTGACGCTGCCATCGGGCTGCTTGATCGGTGCGATGGTGGCGAGCTCGGTATAGTTGATGCCGTCCTTGCGGGTGTTGATGAACTCGCCGCGCCACACCTCGCCGCGGCCCAGGGTGGCCCACAGGTCGGCATAGGTCGTAGCCGGCGTGTGCCCGGCGTTGAGGATGCGCGGGTTCTGCCCGATGGCATCCTCGATGCGGTAGCCGCTGGTGCGCACGAAGGCCTCGTTGACGTATTCGATCCGGCCCCGGGTGTCGGTGATGACGATCGTGTTCGGGCTCTGCTCGACGGCGAGCGCGAGCTGGCGCAGGCGCAGCTCGGTCTCCTTCTGCGCGGTGATGTCCTGGCCGATCGAGCGGATCTCGATGCAGCGCCCTGCGTCGTCGAGCACCGGCAGATCCAGCCAGCGCAGCCAGCGCGAGCTGCCGTCCGCCAGGCGGATGCGGCGATCGGTGGTGAGCGCGCCGGCACCCTGCAGCATCTGGGCGATGGCATTCGCGGTCTGGGTGCGCATGCGCGGCGGCAGGCCGTCGATCCAGCGCGTCCCCGGGAGGGACGCGGCGTCCTTGCCGAGCAGTTCGGCGTAGCGTTCGTTGCACGACAGCAGCGTGGTGTCGGGCAGCCAGGCGCAGGTCGCCTCCTGGCGGCTGTCGACCAGGGCGTCGAAGTCGCGCTTGTTGCGCGCGAGCTGCCGGCGGCTGTGCAGCAGGCTGGCCTGCATCGCCAGCAGCAGGGCCAGGGTGGCGAGCGCGACGACGGTGGCGACCATCGCGGTCTGCAGCCAGGGCGCGAACTGTGCGTCCACCGCGCGGCCGATGAGAATGTAGAAGGGGTAGCCGTCGAGGCGCTGAAAGGCAAAGCTGCGCTCGACGCCGTCCACCGATCCAACGTAACGTGCGACCCCACTCTGCTCTCCGGCCTGGATGCGCTGAAAGGGGGGGGTCTCGGGCGCCACCTGGCCGACCTTCTCAGGCGCTTCGGGCCAGCGCAGGACCAGCCGGCTGTCATCGCTGCGGCGTATGCTGACCATGCCCTGGCTACCGGTGTCGACGCTCGCGAGCAGGGTTTTCAGTCTTTGCAGGTCGAGCGCCACGGCGACGAGCCCGGCGAAGTTTCCGCTCGAGTCGAGGATCGTGCGATGGGCGATCAC
The DNA here is from genome assembly GCA_023150215.1 of Thauera sp. Lineage (GTDB taxonomy): Bacteria > Pseudomonadota > Gammaproteobacteria > Burkholderiales > Rhodocyclaceae > Thauera. The sequence goes on from JAKLLJ010000336.1 coordinate 2,248, forward strand.
CACCGGTCGCGACTTGCCCTTGTCGAGTAGGGGTTCGGAGAACTGCAGGGTAGCCGATGCGCGTTCGCGCGCCTGGCGGAAGTAGGCCCGATCGCTGATATCCCATTGCGGCGTTTCGCCCAGGGTGCTCGTCTGCACCCGGCCCTGGGCGTCGGCGATCAACATCGCGGGCGCCTCGGGGAAGTGGAGCACGAGTTGCGCCATGTCGAGCTGCAGGCGAGCGAGTGCGGTCGTTCTCGCGGGGGCGCCCGTGTTTTCGTGGAGGCCGAGGCGGGAGTACTTGTCGTGCACGAAGTCCACGCTCATCTCGATCCGGCGCAGGGCACTGCCGAGCTGGGTCGCGAGGACTCGCACCTCATTGCGCGAGGCGGTGCTGACCGTGGCCTCGGTGGAGCGATACGAAAACAGCAGGAAGGCGGCGAGCAGCCCGGACACCAGCAACACCATCACCGCGACCTGCAGCTGCGGCGCGGTGAGGCTGATGCGCAAGAACCCTCCCGCAGCCCGTTTCATGAGCGAGCCCCGCGCCGAGCGAAGGGTGAGCACGGCCTGTTCGGGCAGAGCGATCGAGGCATCGGTGGGCGCAGTGGGGCGATGGTGAATGGACGCCGCCATTATCCGGATCCTGCCGGTTCGAGCGCCGAAAAATGTCACGGACGGCGCAGAATGCCTGCGCGCGCAGGCTGCCGCTGACGATTCGCCCACTTGTTTCACGAGCGTGACGACTGCCGCAGGCGCGTGCGTG
>JAKLLJ010000337.1:0-2637 GCA_023150215.1 Thauera sp.
GCTCGCGATGTGCGGCTTGGCGATGAGGGCGTCGGCGCCCGATGACACGTTGAAGACGAGCGCGACCCGCAGGTCCACACCCTCGGCGAGCAGCTTGATGGTCTCGTCGAGGGTCAGCGCGGCGGCGTCGACCGTGCCCGCACGCAGGCGCTGCATCGACTCGGTGGCCGACACCGCCGCGCGCAACTGCACCGGGTCGTGATCGATCCAGCCCTCGCGTGCGGCGAGGAACATCAGCTCGTAACCGGGCCAGGGGTGGGCGGATACGGAAAGCGGCGCGCCTGGCGGGCTGCAGGCGGCCAGGGCGGGAAGGCAGAGCAGGGAAAGCAGGGTGCGGATGCTTTCGCGCCGGTTGAGGGTCTTGTACGGCATGCGGTGTGGTGCGGCTGCGCGGTTACCCCGGTGAATCCAGTCATCCAGAGAGGATAAACTAGACGCTCGCGATGTGCTGTGAACCATTGCGCGGCGTCTGCCGTGATGAAGTTGTCGCGGTTCATCGGCCGATGCAAGACATCGCTGCCCGTTTCAGGCACATTTCGTCGGTGTTTGCACGCAGCCCCGCTCACCCCCGTCAACCCGAGGTGATCCGTACCGGATGATCGATGATCCGCAATTCGCTTAATTTTCGACTCTGGCTGACGATCGCAATCGCGGTGATTCCGATCCTGTTGTTCACGCTGCTCGATTATCGCGAGCGCCGTGAACAGGCGCTTGCCGACATCCACGCCGAGGTGAGCGAGCGCCTCGCGGGTGCGCACCGCGAGGCGCAAGCGGCGCATCGTGCGGTGGCGCTCGCGCTGCGCATCATGGCCCGCTCCGACAACCTGCAGTCGATGGATCCCGGCGCGTGCTCGGGGATCGCCGCCAGGCTGATCGGCTCGCTCGATGGGTTTGCCAACATCGGCGCGGCCCTGCCCGATGGCACGGTGTTCTGCAGTGCACAAGCCACGTCGTTGGCGGTCAACATCGCCGATCGAGCGTGGTTTCGCCAGGCGATGCAGGGGGACGGAATCTCGTCCGGCGAGTTCATCGTCGGTCGCATCTCCGGCAAGCCGGGGATCGTGTTCGGCTATCCGCTCAAGGCACCCACGGGTGAGTTGCGTGCGGTGCTGTTCGCCTCGATCACGATGGCCTGGTTCGACACCTTGATCGCGGGCTTCGGGCTCCCGCCCGACTGGGAGGCGAGCGTGATCAGTGCCGCGGGGCATGTGTTCGCGCATCAGCCGGGCCTGGCGGATCAGCCCGGGCACGCCGTCCCCCCCGAGCTACTCGCGCGCATGGCGCAGGTGGCGCAGGTGGGGGGCATCGGGCAGCTGCGCGGGCTCGACGGCACGTCCCGCCTGTATGGCGTGACCTCGCCCGATTTTGCGCCGGACAGCGGATTCATCGCGATCGGCGCGCCGCTCGGCCATTCGCTCGATGCCGTGCAGCAGCGCCTGCGCGCGCAACTCGCGGTGATCGCGGCGATCGCCCTAGTCTCGGGCCTGCTCGCGCGCTTCCATATTTACCACCTGATCGAGGTGTGGACCGCGCGGGTGCGCCAAGCGCTGGCGCGCATCGCGGCGGGCAAGCTCGATACCTGCGTCGGTCACGACACCGGGGTCAGCGAGCTCGATGAACTCTCCGAGGGCGTCGACAGCATGGCGATCCAGATCGCAAGGCGGGATGCCGAGCTGCGGCGGCTGTCGACGGTCATCGAGCAGAGCCCCGAGTCGATCGTGATCACCGACACCGCGGCGTGCATCATTTATGTCAATGAGGCGTTCACGCGCACCACCGGCTATGCGTTCGCGGATGTCGTCGGCCAGAACCCGCGCATCCTCAACGTCGGGCTGACGCCGGCCGAGACCTATGCCGAGATGTGGGCCACCCTGTGTCGCGGTGAGGTCTGGCGCGGCGAATTCCACAACACGCGCAAGGATGGCTCGACCTACCTTGAGCTGGCGACGATCGCACCGATCAAGGACCCCCGCGGCGAAGTGACGCATTACGTTGCAGTCAAGGAAGACATCACTCAGCGCAAGCAGTCCGAGGCCTTGCTGCATCGGCTCGCCTATTACGATGCGCTCACCGCGCTGCCCAATCGCGCCTTGCTCCACGACCGCATCGCCCAGGCCATCCGTAGCAGTGCGCGCAAGGAATCCTACGGCATGCTGGTCCTGGTCGACATCGATCGCTTCCGGCAGCTCAACGACACGCTCGGCCATGCCGCGGGCGACGGCCTGCTGCGCACCGTGGCCCACCGCCTGCGTACCAGTGTGCGCGATGAAGACACCGTCGCCCGTCACGGCGACGACGACTTCGCCGTGCTGATCGAGCACATCGGCGGCAGCGAAGCCGAGGCGCTTGCCCATGCCGACCATGTCGCGCGCAAACTGCAGAAAGCGCTCGAGGCGCCCTACCTGCTCGGGGAGGGCGAGGGCGATCGGCACTTCGTCACCCTCAGCATCGGGGTCAGCCTGTTCTTCGACGGTCAAAGCTCGCTCGAGAACTTGCTCAAGCAGGCCGAAGTGGCGCTTTATCGGGCGAAGCAGGACGGTCGCAACACGGTCTGCTTCTTCAACCCGGAAATGCAGGCCATGGTCGATGCGCACGCGCGGATGGAGACCCGCCTCAACAAGGCGATCGAGGCGGACG
>JAKLLJ010000337.1:2647-2951 GCA_023150215.1 Thauera sp.
TCTTCCAGCCGCAGCTCGACCACCGCGGCAGGGTGATCGGCGCCGAAGCCCTCATTCGCTGGCCGCAGGCGGACGGCGGCATGGTGTCGCCGGCAGCATTCATCCCGCTCGCCGAGGATACCGGCCAGATCATGCCGATCGGGTTGTGGGTGCTCAAGGCGGCGTGCGCGCAGCTCGCCCGCTGGCAGGCGAGCGCATGCACACGCGGCCTGACGATCGCGGTCAATGTCAGTGCGCGCCAGTTCCACCGCCCGGACTTCGTCGCCAGCGTCGAGCGCACGGTGAGGGCTGCCGGGATCGATGC
>JAKLLJ010000338.1 GCA_023150215.1 Thauera sp.
CACACCCTGGACCGACGAGAACCTCAAGATCGTCAATGGTTGTGATGCCCAGGCACTGCACAATGAGCAGACCGATGCGTGCGTTCCGCAGCCATTGATCGCTGTGATGCAGCTCGCGGCCTTGGCTGACGTGCGCATCCTGATCTTCGACCCGAACGCCGAGATTCTGGAGGGGTTGCCCGTCTACGATGACTGATGTTCCTTTGCCTTGAGCCCCCTTGTGGGGCTCTCTCTCTTTGCGGCCCCGCGAGAATGAGGACTGCCGTGAAAGCAGATTGACGGTCGCCGTCCGTCGATGACCACGCCACGCTGCCGTCATGTTCCGCTGATGCCATCAGCGACATGCCCAGGTAGCCACGACCTTCAAGGCTACGGCGCGAAGCCGCGCTGGTTTGTTTCGTACCCGACGCCGCCATGCGTCTTTTCATCAACCCTCAAGGGACATCTCTCCCTTGTAGGGCGGGATTCCCTTGGCTTCCACAAGGAGTTTCCCATGAATACTCAAGCCATCCGTGCACAGATGCGAACGCTTGTCGTCGGTCATGTGCCGTCCAACGTCCGTTCGTTCAAGTTCAACATCTTCGACGGCGAGCCCAAGGTTTCGACGCTGGGCTTTCACATCGACCCGAAGCCTTTCGAGGGCAGGGTCATCGCCACCACCGACGAGGCTATCGTCGTCAAGACGGGACGGGCCGAGTTTGCGGTGCTCGATCGCTCGCTTGTCACCGAAGTTCCCGACGAGGGCGCCAAGGTGCAGGTCGAACCCTACGTCAGACGCCGTTTCGACGGTCAGCGCGCGGACACGCCCGAGGAGCACACCGAGTTCACCGCCGACGGCAAGCCGTACACGGTGCAGCGGTTCGTGCTCGGTTCCGCGCCGGCGAAGCTGCCGATCCCGGTACCTCGCTGCCCCGAGCTGCAGGCGCTTATCCAGCAGATGGAAGAGTTGCCAGCTCCCGACGGTTTCCGGCGTATCACCCATCTGCTGGTGGATGCCGGCGCGCGGGACTTTACCTGGATCGATCCGCTGCCCAAGGACATCATCGCGACGCCGCCGACCATCGCCTTCACGGTGGTCACGGCAAAGTTCCAGGGGCGGGTCGCTGTCCAGTACAAGCGCGGCCTCGACCTTTACGCGGTCGAACTGCACCGTGACCGAGAACTGGTCGAACGGGTCGATGAAGTGTTCTTTGATGCTCTTGGCGAGACGCTTGAGCGCCTCATCGACGATGGGAGTTGGCGGCGCATCCGCGTGCACTGCCTGTCCGGTCGCAAGTCTGTCCGGCACTGACCCCCGCGCAGCCTCCCGCTCACCCGGCGGGAGGTTCCGCATTCCGCTGGCTGGCGACACATCCATATCTGCTCGATTCGAGGGCGCCGACCCGCAGCGTGTCCTTTCCGAGACGGCAGCCAATCTACGCCGCGTCGTCCTGGTCAGGGACCAGGGCGTGTACTGCCTGGCCGAGCGTGACGAACAGCGGCCCGATGGAGGCCAGAAGTTCATTGCCTAAGCAGTCGGCTGCAATCCGGATATCGATGCGTTCGACGACTGGTCAGAACTTGTGCGTTCAGTGAGCGAGAGCTGCCGCCCCTTACGGAAAGCTTTCCACAAGGCGCGCTACTAGACGGTTGCCGTTTGAGAAACGCTAGTCTGTACCCGCTTCCCGCTGTTGAGATCGCACACGCTTGCTGCGTGCCCCTTGCTGCTCTACGTCCGTCATCGCCACCTCCCGCAAGCTGGCTTGGACAAAGCTTAAGTGCAGGTTCGCCGCTTTTCGTGCGGCAGCCGGATCCCGGATAGCGATTGCCTTGGCGATCTCCGCATGCTGCGCATCGAGCAGTCCGACATTGTCCTGTTGATGGTAGAGCGCCTCCCGCGAGCGCAGCATGTTCATACGCATGAGGTTGAAGATGCCGCGCGTCACGTGCACCAGCGCGATGTTGTGAGATGCCTCGGCCACTGCCATGTGGAATTCGACATCTCGCTCGGCATCTTCGAATGCATCAAATTCGCCCTTCCGCTTTCGCATGCGCGTCACAAGCCCATTCAGTTTCTTGATGTCCGTATCCGTGGCGCGAAGAGCCGCGAACTGAGCTGCGATGCACTCGATACCGTGGCGTAGTTCCAGGATGTCATCAACCGTTGAGGGGTGGCGCTGAAGCAGGTGCACCAGCGGATCGGTAATGATCGGAGCGGTCACATCAGTCACGCAATAGCCACCCCCGCGACGTGCCTGCAGCAACCCCCTGCTTTCGAGGACGAGCAGCGCCTCGCGCAAAGAGGGACGAGACACGTCCAGTTGCTTGGAAAGATCTCGCTCGGGAGGCAAGTTGTCTCCAGGCTTGAGTTCTCCACTCGCAATCAGCCCCTCGATCTGCTCGGCAATGGTATCGGACAGGCGCGCACGCCTCGGCTGCACGACGGCGCTGAATGATGAGCTCGACGACATGGCGACTCCTCCTTGGATATCGGTAGTTGAGCGCGCTCCAGGCACGCGGCGGACGTCGCGGATTGTACGTCCTTGATTGCTGCGCTGCAGCGCGCCTGAGAGGTGCAAGCAGCGACCCTTGCGGCTCCATAGATATTAAGGATAGCATTATCAAAATTTCTTGGTCAGACCAGGCAGGCCGGAAGTCCGAGCATACCGGAGGGGGCGCGCCACCGCAGGAATCATCCCTGCAAGGCAGCGAAGCACCGACGGGCAATTCAATCAGAGGAGACAACATGAGCACACAAGGGGATATCGACATCCGTGAAACTGCGGAATGGATCGAAGCGCTGGAAGGTGTTGTAGCGAACGAAGGTCCTGCCCGCGCCCACTACCTGATCGAGACGCTGATCGCGACGGCGCGCCAGGAAGGGGTGAACATTCCGTACTCGGC
>JAKLLJ010000339.1 GCA_023150215.1 Thauera sp.
GCGACATGGTGCTGGTCGTGTTCCGCGACGTCGCCGCGCCCGCCACGGCAACGCCGGTGCTCGCGCCCGACCCCGTCGGCGCCCATCGCGCCCGGCTGAGCGCCGCGGAAAAGGAGCTTGCGCAGTGCCGCGACGAGCTGCACATCACCCGCGAGGAGATGCAGAGCTCGCAGGAGGAGCTGAGGGCGGCGAACGAAGAGCTGCAATCCACCAACGAGGAACTGCAGAGCACCAACGAGGAGCTGACCACCTCCAAGGAAGAAATGCAGTCGATGAACGAGGAACTGCAGACGGTCAACCACGAGCTGCAGGCCAAGCTCGACGAGCTGTCGCAGGCCAGCGACGACATGAAGAACCTGCTCAACAGCACCGACATCGCCACCCTGTTTCTCGACGATGACCTCAAGGTGCGGCGCTTCACGACCCAGACCACGAGCATCATCAAGTTGATCCCGGGCGATGCCGGCCGCCCCATCACCGACCTCGTCACCGAGCTCGACTATCCGCAGCTCGCCGATGACGTGCGCGAGGTGCTGCGCTCGCTGATCTTTCGCGAATGCCGCGTCCCGGCGCGCGACGGACGCTCGTTTACGGTGCGCATCATGCCCTACCGCACCCAGGACAACCGCATCGACGGCGTGGTGATCACCTTCGTCGACGTGAGCGCCGCCCACGCCCAGGAACAGACCTTACGCGCGGCGCTAGCGACCCTGCAGGGCCGCTTCGCGGCGCAGACCGCAGCGCTGGGCCAAGCAAAAGCGCTGGAAGAGGTGCTGACCAAGGCGCAATCCATCCTCGAGAACCGACTCGGAGACCTCAAGGCATGAACACCACCGGCCCGTCGCCCCCGGAAACCGAGCTTGCGCAACGCCTGCTGCACGAACTCCGTGTTCATCAGATCGAGCTCGAGATGCAGAACGAGGAGTTGCGCAATTCACGCGCACAGGCCGAGGCCGCGCTCGAGCGCTACACCGAGCTCTATGACTTTTCACCGCTCGCCTACTTCACCGTCGACCGCAGCGGAACGATCCTGCAGACCAATCTCGCCGCGGCCAGGCTGCTCGGCACCGAGCGCGCCCGCCTCAAGCACCGCCGACTCGGCGCCTTCGTCGTCCCCCACGACCTCCCCGCCCTGAGCACCTTCCTGCGGCAGGTCTTCGAAGCACACGCTGCACCGCCGCGCGAGCTGCGCCTCGACGGCGACCATGAACCACCCCGGATCGTGAGCATCGAGGCCACCCTGGCCCGCGACGGACTCAGTTGCAACGCGGTCGTGACCGACATCACCACGCTCAAGGCGCAGCAGCGCCAGCTCGAACGCATCGCGCACTATGACCTGCTCACCAACCTGCCCAACCGCGTGGTGCTGGCCGATCGCCTGCAGCACGCCATGGCCCAGTGCCAGCGCCGGGGACGCTCGCTCGCCGTGGCCTATCTCGACCTCGACGGCTTCAAGGAAGTCAATGACCGCCACGGGCACCCGGTCGGCGACGAGCTGCTGATCACCCTCGCCCAGCGCATGAAGGCGGCCCTGCGCGAAGGCGACACCCTCGCACGCATCGGTGGCGACGAATTCGTCGCCGTGCTGGTCGATCTCGAGCACCTGCGCGACTCCACGCCGATGCTCGTGCGCCTGCTCGAATCGGCCTCGGCCCCGGTGTCCCTGGCCGGCACCACGCTGCAGGTCTCCGCCAGCATCGGCGTGACGCTCTACCCGGAGGACGCCTCGGATGCCGACCAGCTGCTGCGCCATGCCGACCAGGCGATGTACCGGGCCAAGCAGACCGGGCGCAACCGCTATCAGCTGTTCGACGTGCATGAGGGCACCTGAAGACCTCTCCACGCCTTGTGTGCGCCAGGATACCGACGCCAGCCGCAGGCGCGTCGATAGTGGAGCCTGCACACACGAGAACGGAGGATCCCATGCTCTACACCATCGCCGTCATACTGCTCATCCTGTGGCTGCTCGGGCTGGTCACCTCGACCACCATCGGCGGCTTCATCCACGTCCTGCTGGTGATCGCGATCATCGTCATCCTGCTCCAGGTGATCAACGGACGTCGTTCCTGATCGACAAGGCGCACGCCAAGGCAGCGGAAGGCACGCTCCAGGCGCCATAATCCCGGTACTTCAGGGTCGTCCTGAGCTGCACCGGAGGCGTCGAGCGTGCCGAATCTGCGCTGGTTGATCACCGAACTCGCTCGTCGCCTGTGGGTGCGGGCGAGTATCTTTGCCGTGGCCGGCATCTTCACTGCCATCATCGGCATTGCCCTCGCCCCCCTGATTCCCGTCGACTGGTCAGGCCGGATCGGCGCCGACTCGGTCGGCAACGTCCTGCAGATCCTGGCCTCGAGCATGCTGGCGGTGACCACCTTTTCGCTCGCGACCATGGTGTCGGCCTACGCCAGCGCGTCGAGCGCGACCACGCCGCGCGTGGCCGAATTGCTGATCCAGGACAGCAGCGCGCAGAACGCGCTCGCCACCTTCGTCGGCAGCTTTCTCTTCAGCCTGGTCGGCATCATCGCGCTCAACGCCGGCGTCTACGGCGACAGCGGTCGGGTAGTGCTGTTCGTCGGCACGATCGGCGTGATCGCCGTCATCGTCGTCACCCTGCTGCGCTGGATCGACCTGCTCGCACGCTTCGGCCGGGTGGGCGACGCCATCGACCGCGTCGAGGCCGCCGCCGTCCATGCCATGCGCGCACGCTGGAAGCACCCCTGCATCGGGGCGCGCATGCGGGTCGGGCCTCCGCCAACGCTCGCGGCGGTCACCAGCGCCAGGATCGGCTATGTGCAGCACATCGACGTCGAGGCGCTGGAGCGGCTGGCTGCAGTGGCCGGCGGCGAGATCCACGTCGAAGCCCTGCCGGGGG
>JAKLLJ010000033.1 GCA_023150215.1 Thauera sp.
GAGACCGACTGCCTGCTCAAGCTCTACCTGCCGAACCTCGAGGCCTTGTCGGTGTTCATGCACGAATTCCTGCTCAAGATCCCCGAGATCGACGTCACCCATTCCGCGGTGGCGCTGCGCGAGATCAAGAACGAGACCGCCCTGCCGCTGTGAGGCGGGCAGGGCGGTCGCGGTGTCGGCACGATGCAGGCTTCGCGCCGCGCTGGCTCGAGCGCCGGATCGCGACTCGCGTCGCTCCTACGGGCGTGGCAGGATCGCGACTCGCGTCGCTCCTACGGGCGCGGCAGGATCGCGACTCGTGTCGCTCCTACGGGCGCGGCAGGATCGCGACTCGCGTCGCTCCTACGGGCGGGGCCGGACGCGCCGCGATTTTGTAGGAGCGACGCAAGTCGCGATCGGTGCGTCGGTTCCTACAGGTTGCTCCAGAACACGAACAGCACGCCCACCGGCGCGACGTAGCGCGACAGCAGGGTCCACAAGCCGAATGTGGCATCGCCAAGGCCCAGTTCCGCCTTCACGCCCTGCTGGTCCAGCTTCCACGCCGCGAACACGATTGCACCCAGGCCGGCGAGCGGCAGCATGAACTTGCTGGTCGCATAGTCGAGCAGGTCGAAGATGTTCATGCCGAGCAGCTTGACGTCGCTCCACACGTTGAAGGACAGCAGCGCGGCGATGCCCAGCGCCCAGATGGTGATGCCGGCGATCAGCGTGGCGGCGACGCGGCCGAGCGGGGTGCGCTCCTCGATCAGCTCCACCACCGGCTCGAGCAGCGAGATCGACGAGGTCAGCGCGGCGAAGGTCAGCAGCAGGAAGAACAGTGCGCCGATGACCAGGCCGCCGCCCATGTGGCCGAAGGCCAGCGGCAGGGTCACGAACACCAGGCCGGGGCCGGCCGCGGGGTCCAGGCCGTTGGCGAACACGATCGGGAAGATCGCCATGCCGGCGCACAGCGCGAACACCGTGTCCATGATCACCACGGTGCGCGCGGCGCGCAGCAGGTTCACCTCCTGCCCGAGGTAGGAGCCGTAGGCCATCATGATGCCCATGCCCAGCGACAGGGTGAAGAAGGCGTGGCCGAGCGCGGCGAGCAGCACCTTGCCGTCGAGCTTGCTCCAGTCCGGGTTGAAGAGGTAGGCCAGGCCCGCGCCGAAGCTGCCGGTGGTCATCGCGTAGCCGACCAGGACGATCAGGATCACCCCCAGCGCAGGCATCATCAGCTTGGTGCCGCGCTCCAGGCCGGCGGATACGCCGAGCGCGACGACCACGACGGTGAGCAGCATGAAGATCGAGTGCCAGGTCAGCAGCTCGGCCGGGCGGGCGAGGAAGCCCTCGAAGGCGCCGCCGATCGCCGCCTTGTCCAGGCCGATGAAGGCGCCGGTGGCGGCGTCGCGCATGTAGGCCAGGGCCCAGCCGCCGATCACCGAGTAGAAGGACAGGATCAGGAAGGCGGCGAGCACGCCGACCGCGCCCACCACCGCCCAGTTGCTGCTGTGGCCGTTCTGGCGCGCGAGCTGGGCCATGCTGTTGATCGGGTTCTTCTGCCCGCGCCGACCGATCATCCACTCCGCGACCAGGATGGGCACGCCGATCAAGGCGATGCAGGCGAGATAAACCAGCACGAAGGCGGCGCCGCCGCTCTGGCCGACCATGTAGGGGAACTTCCAGATGTTGCCGAGGCCGACGGCGGAACCGGTGGCGGCGAGCACGAAGCCCATCCGCGACGACCATTGGCTGTGTGCGTGCTTGGCCATGTCAGCGGTCCTCGCGGCGGGTGGATGCGACGGTGGCGTGCGACCGCGCGGAGGCGGCACCGCGGGTGGCGGCGGTTCGATTCATGCAAGTCTCCTCGAGTTTTGACGCGCTTGTGGCGCGGAGGGAAAAGGCGCGGATTCTAAACGTCCGGCGCCCGCCTCCCAAGCGGGATGCCTGCACCGCCACGTTCGCGGATCCGTGCCGACCCATCTTGTGGTCGCCGGACGGTTCGGTCCGACTGGCGCGCATCGTACGATTCGATAAGCGGAAAAATTTTTCTTATATCGAGGTCTGCGCCCCCGATTGCGAAAAATCTTTTCTGCCGATCGCCCTAGCATGTGCATCCACGAGCGCTGCAGGCCGGTTCGGCCGCGGCGGCGCACCGACCCACCCGCAGAGGAGACCACGCCGACCCGCCGGCAGCCCGCGCCAGACGCGCCGGCCTGCCGACCGGCGGCGGTTCACGCCACCATGTCGAACATCGCCCCCACCGTCAGCCTCGACGACAAATACACCCTCAAGACCGGCCGCGCCTGGATGACCGGCATCCAGGCCCTGGTACGCCTGCCGATGATGCAGAAGCTGCGCGACGAGGCCGCCGGCCTGAACACCGCCGGCTTCGTCACCGGCTACCGCGGCTCGCCGCTCGGCAGCGTCGACCAGGAGTTCTGGAAGGCGAAGCGCTTCCTCGAGCCGATGAACATCCGCTTCCAGCCCGGGCTCAACGAGGACCTCGGCGCGACCTCGGTGTGGGGCACGCAGCAGCTCGGCCTCGACCCCAACGCCAAGGTCGATGGCGTGTTCTCCATCTGGTACGGCAAGGGACCCGGCGTGGACCGAACCTGCGACGTCTTCCGCCACGCCAACGCCGCCGGCACCTCGCAGCATGGCGGCGTGCTGGTGATCGCCGGCGACGACCACGCCGCCAAGTCCTCGACCCTGCCGCACCAGACCGAGCACGTGTTCAAGGCGCTGATGATGCCGGTGCTCGCCCCCGCCGGCATCCAGGAATACCTGGAGTACGGCCTGCACGGTTTTGCGATGTCGCGCTACTCGGGCTGCTGGGTGGCGTTCAAGGCGCTGACCGACACGGTCGAGACCTCGTCCTCGGTCGACATCGATCCCTTCCGCGTGGACATCCGGGTCCCGAGCGCGCAGGAGTTCCCGCTGCCGCTCGACGGCCTCAACCTGCGCTGGCCCGACCCCCCGCTGGTGCAGGAGGAGCGCCTGCTCCACCACAAGCTCTACGCCGCGCTCGCCTACGGCCGCAAGAACGGGCTGGACCGCATGGTCATCGACCCGCCGCAGGCGCGCCTGGGCATCCTCACCAGCGGCAAGAGCTACCTCGACGTGCGCCAGGCGCTCGACGACCTCGGCATCGACGAGACCACCGCCGCGGCGATCGGCCTGCGCCTGTACAAGGTCGGCATGGTATGGCCGCTCGACGCCGAGGGCGTGCGCCGCTTCGCCGACGGCCTCGACGAGATCCTGGTGATCGAGGAGAAGCGCCAGTTCCTCGAGTACCAGCTGAAGGAAGAGCTCTACAACTGGAAGGACGAGGTGCGCCCGCGCGTGATCGGCAAGTTCGACGAGAAGGGCGAGTGGAGCCTGCCGCACGCCGACTGGCTGCTGCCCGCCGCCGGCGAACTCACCCCGGCGATGATCGCGCGCGCGATCGCCGGCCGCATCGCGCGCTTCCACACCTCCGACCGCATCAAGGCGCGGCTCGCCTTCATCGAGGCCAAGGAGGCCGCGCTCGCCAGGCCGCGCCTGTCCATCCAGCGCGTGCCGCATTACTGTTCCGGCTGCCCGCACAACACCTCGACCAAGGTGCCGCAGGGCTCGCGCGCGATTGCCGGCATCGGCTGCCACTACATGGCGACCTGGCTGTCGCCCGAGCACACGCAGACCTTCTGCCAGATGGGTGGGGAGGGCGTGCCCTGGATCGGCCAGGCGCCGTTCACCAACACCCCGCACGTGTTCGCCAACCTCGGCGACGGCACCTACATGCACTCGGGCATCCTCGCCATCCGCGCCGCGGTGGCGGCGAAGGTGAACATCACCTACAAGGTGCTCTACAACGACGCCGTGGCGATGACCGGTGGTCAGCCGCACGACGGCACGCTGTCGGTGCCGATCATCGCCCGCCAGCTGCTTGCCGAGGGCGTGGGCACCGTGGTCGTGGTCAACGACGGCACGCCGCGCGCCTACGGCCCGGCCGACCTGCCGCACGGCGTGGCGGTGCGCCACCGCGACGAGCTCGACGCCGTGCAGCGCGAGCTGCGCACGGCGCCTGCGGTCACCGCGATCCTCTACGATCAGACCTGCGCCGCCGAGAAGCGCCGCCGCCGCAAGCGCGGCAAGTTCCCCGACCCGGCGAAGCGGGTGGTGATCAACGACCTGGTGTGCGAAGGCTGCGGCGACTGCAGCGACAAGTCCAACTGCATGTCGGTGGGTGCGGTGGAGACCGAATTCGGCCGCAAGCGCTTCATCGACCAGAGCTCGTGCAACAAGGACTACTCCTGCGTGAAGGGCTTCTGCCCGAGCTTCGTCACCGTCGAGGGCGGTGCACTGCGCAAGGGCAAGGCGAGCGGGCCCGCCGCGCTCGGCCGCCTCGCCGAGGCGCTGCCCGAGCCGCAACTGCCCGACACCGCCGCGCCCTGGGGCATCCTGATCACCGGCGTCGGCGGCACCGGCGTGGTGACCATCGGCGCCCTGCTCGGCATGGCCGCGCACCTGGAAGGCAAGGGCATCTCGGTGCTCGACATGGCGGGGCTGGCGCAGAAGGGCGGCGCGGTGTGGTCGCACGTGCGCATCGCCGACCGCCAGGAGCAGCTCCACGCCGCGCGCGTCGCAGCGGGAGAGGCCAATGCGGTGATCGGCTGCGACCTCGTGGTGGCGGCTAGCGACGAGTCGCTCGCCAAGATGCAGCACGGCCTCACCCGCGTCGTCATCAACCGCGACCAGACCAACACCAGCGAGTTCGTGCGCGGCTTCGCGGCCCAGGCGCGCAGCGGCGACGTGCTCGCCAACCCGGATCCGCAGTTCCCGGCGGCGGCGATGGAGGCGCAGATCGTCGACGCCGTCGGCGCCGACAAGGCCGAGTTCCTCGACGCCACCGCGCTCGCCACCGAACTGCTCGGTGACTCGATCGCCACCAACCTGTTCATGCTCGGCTTCGCCTGGCAGCGCGGCCTGGTGCCGCTATCCTGGCAGGCGATCGAGCGCGCGATCGAGATCAACGGCACCGCGATCGAGGCCAACAAGGCCGCCTTCCTGTGGGGCCGGCGCGCCGCGGTCGACCTGCGCGCGGTGCGCGAGGCCGCCAAGCCCCGCTTCGGCACGCCCGCGCACCACCGCCTGTCGACCAGCGTCGACGAGTTGATCGCGCGTCGCAAGGCGCAGCTGACCGACTACCAGGACGCCGCCTACGCCGAGCGCTACACGCGCCTGGTCGAGCGCGTGCGCGCCGCCGAGGCCAGGGTCGCGCCCGGCATCCACCTGCTGACTGAGGCGGTCGCGCGCGGCTACCACAAGCTGCTCGCCTACAAGGACGAGTACGAGGTGGCGCGGCTCTACACCGACAGCGACTTCCTGAAGCGTGTCGAGGAGCAGTTCGAGGGCGACTACAAGCTCGTCTTCCACCTCGCGCCGCCGATGCTGGCCGACAAGGACCCGCACACCGGCGAGCTGAAGAAGAAGGCCTACGGCCCGTGGATGCTGAAGGCGATGCGCGTCCTGGCGAAGTTCCGCCACCTGCGCGGCGCGAAGCTCGATCCGTTTGCGCGCAGCCACGACCGCCAGCTCGACCGCGAGCTGATCGCCGACTACGAGCGCGTGGTCGACGAGATCGTCGCGAACCTCGACCGCGCCAACCACGAGGCCGCGATCGAGCTGGCGGCCCTCCCCGAGCAGATCCGCGGCTACGGCCACGTTCGCGAACGCTATCTCGCCGGTGCGCGCAAGCGCCAGGTGGCGCTGCTGGAGGATTTCCGCCAGCGCCGGGCGCCGAGCGCACCGCTGGCGACCAAGGCGCGCCGGACGATCGCGATCATTCCGGGCTGATTCGGGAAACAGGGGGCTGTCCCCTGCTTCCGCGCCGCGTTCGCGCCTGCCGGCGCTCCTACCGCAGCCGCCGCGCTTCCAGAAGCCATGTAGGAGCGGCGGCAGCCGCGAACACGGCGACCGGGCGAGCGACACGCGGACCCAGCTCCGCCGCCGCGTTCGCGCCTTCCGGCGCTCCTACCGCAGCGGCCGCGCTTCCGGAAGCCATGTAGGAGCGGCGGCAGCCGCGAACACGGCGACCGTTTGACGCTGCCGTTCCCGGCAGCACCTGTACCCAATCCGCCCGCCGGCGTCGCCACCCCTGGCGCCGGGACTGCGGAAATCATCCACGTTCCCACAAGGAAGGAGACACAGCATGGCCGTATTTTCCCTGAGCGACTTCGCCGACCACGAGCAGGTGGTCTTCGTCAGTGACGACAAGAGCGGACTGAAGGCGATCATCGCCGTCCACAATTCCAACCTCGGCCCCGCGCTCGGCGGCTGCCGCATGTGGCCCTATGCCAGCGAGGAAGAGGCGGTGCGCGACGTGCTGCGCCTGTCGCGCGGCATGACCTACAAGTCGGCGATGGCCAATCTGAAGCTCGGCGGCGGCAAGTCGGTGATCATCGGCAATCCGCGCACCGACAAGACCCCGGCGCTGCTCGCCGCCTTCGCGCGTGCGCTGGCGGGTTACCACGGCGGCGGCACCACCACCGCCGAACTGGCCGCCTCTCACGCCCGCGCAGTCGCCGAAGCGCCCTTCACCCGCATCGAGATCCTTTCCCCCACCAAGGAGAGCTTCGACGACTACCACAGCCCGGCGCTCGCCGCGCGACTGGGGCAGAGCGCCCGCGTCATCCCCAACACCAACCTCGCCCACCTCGACTGCCCGCTCGACCGTCCGGACTGCAAGCGCGACCCGGCCATCAACGCCAGCGGCCAGACCCTGGCCGACGCCAACCTGCTCAAGCTGCGCGTCACCTACGGCATTCCTGCACACAAGCAGATTCCGCTCGCCGGCCCCTTCATGGTGCGCGCGCTCGCATTGCACGCCGGAGCCGGCGACGCCTTCCGCACCCGCCTCATCGCCGCGGGACGCATCCCCATCGTCAGCCACACGGTCATGCGCATGCACTCGCCACCGATCGAAGGCGACAACGTGTCGGCGCCCGGCCCGGGCAACGGCGGCACGCCGGTCGATCCGGAACCGCCACCCGACGACCCGGGCCCGCCGCCGTGTGCAACGGGTGATCCGGGGTGCACACCGCCTCCTGGCAGTGATGCGGACGACACCGGCAGCGAAACGCCCGCCCCTTGCGACCCGGGCGCCGACCCCGGGTGTGCGGAGCCCGACCCATGCATTTCCGCGCCCTGATGCCCACCCCCTGCACAACGATGATCCGCGCAACAGCCTCCCTCAGCCGCAACAGGGATCGCGCCGTGGGCCTTGCCCTGGGCATCGCTCGGGTCCTCTTCGCGGCCGTGCTGCTCGCGGGTGGGCCGGTGCATGCCGCTACGCCATCGAGCGCCATTCCGGGCAGTTCCTCGTCACTGCCGTCGACGCCCGCGCCGGGCAGCGGCTCCGTCCTCGACGGCGCAATCGGGGGCAGCACCGACACGCCGTTCTGTGCCGCACCATCGGGCGATCCCTGCGACGCGTCGGGCCCCGCGAGCATCGGCACCGGCACCGGCACGAGCATCGACCTTGGGGCGGGCAACCCGATCCACCTCGCGAGTGGCAACAAGTACCGCCGCGAGATCGACCTGCCCGCGCTGCCCGGCGTGTCCGGGCTGGAGATCGTTCGTCACTACAACAGCACCCTCGCAGGGCCCGATCACCCCCTTGGAATCCTCGGGCGCGGCTGGCGGCTTTCGTACGAGACCGAGCTGGCGGTCTTCGAGCGCGCGATCCACATCCTGCAGGCCGACGGCTCACGGGTCTTCTTTGCGCACAACGGCACCAACACGCTCCTTGCAAGCGATCCCGCCCACGGCCGCCTCAAGCTGATCGACGCGCCCGAGCGCCCCCGCGCGTTCCATTGGGAGTGGCCCGACGGGCGTCGCCTCGACTTCGATGCACGCGGTCGCCTGACGCAGATTCTCCTGCCCGACGGCCACTTCGTCAGCCTCGCACGGGCACCCGACGGCACCCTGCTGCGGGTGACCGATCCGCAGGGACGCAGCCTCGTCTTCGAGTACGCACAAGGGACGACGAGCGGTTTTCACGGCGTGGTGGCGATCGTCAGCCCGCTCGGGCGCTTCACCCTCGCGCATCAGAACGAACGCGACAAGCCTGGCTTCGCCAACCTGCTTGCGTTGACCGACCCCACCGGCGCCACGCGCCGCTACCACTATGGCGCAGACGAGGGAGAGGCCGCACCAAACCTGCCACATCACCTGACCGGGATCAGCGTGGAGGACGGGGGCAAGGCGCTGCGCATCGCGAGCTATGGCTATGACGCGCGCGGGCGAGCAACCCTGAGCGTGCGCGGCCGGCCCCGTGCGACCGACGCCGACGGCCGCATCCTGCCGGGCACCGGCATCGAACAGATCGACGTCGAGTACCCCGCAGCAGGCGTGACGGTGCTCACCAACAGCCTGGGGCAGCGCACGCGCTATCGGCACACGGTGATCAACGCCAGCTTCCGGCTGCTCGAGGCGATCGGTCCCGGATGCGCGCGCTGCGGGCCGACCAACCGGCGCTACGCCTACGACAAGCTCGGTCGGCTCATCGAAGAGCTCGAACTCGACGCCGCGGGCATGCCGATCGTCGCCACACGCTTCGAACATGACCACCTCGGGCGGACCCGCCAGCGCAGCGCACATTCATCACGCGGCGGCGGCGAATTCGAGTCGCGGCTGATCGCGCGCTACGAGTACGAAGGCGATGATCCGCGCCCGGCGCTGATCGCTCGCCCCAGCGTGGTGCCCGGGCGCGAGCACCGGCTTCGCATCCGCTACAACGAACACGGACAGCCCCTGCAGATCACCGAATCCGGCTTCAGTGCGCTGGACGGGTCGGGCGATCCGGTCTCCCCGCCCACGGCCGCCCGCGCGCTCGAGCGCACCACCACCTACACCTACTCCCGCATCAACGGCCGCAGCCTGCTCGCCGAGATCGACGGCCCCTTGGCCAACGGTCCCGCCAACGCCCCCCATGATTCAGACCTCACACGCTATGCGCGGGACGCCGGTAGTGGCCGGGTCGAGGCGGTCACTCACCCGATGGGGCTCACCGAGACCTTCGAATACGACCCGAACGGGCGGATCAGCCACCACCGGGCCATCGACGGCCGCTCGACCCGCATCCGCCACCTGCGATCAGGCCGGGTTACCGAAATCGATCGCGACGGCGCCGTGACCCGTCATCACGTCGACGCCACCGGCGCGCTGACGCGCATCGAGGACGCGAATGGCCAGCAGCTCGACTTTGTCCGCGACCCCGCCGGACGACTCGAGCGCGTGCGCGATGCCGCAGACAACCGCATCGTGCTGACACGAAGCACCGAGGGCCTGCCTGAAACGGCAAGCTTGCTTGCGCCCGATCACGGCCGCCCGGCAGAGCGGGCGCTGCATCAAACATCCGCCCCCGACGAGGACCACGCGCCGAATCGCGATGCCGTCCTCGCGGGCCTTCACGGACTCATCGCGTCGACGCAGCGAGCAGCCAACCCCGCACGTCCGGATCCGCTCCCCGACCCCTACGCCATCCTGCGCAATTTCATCGCGCTGACCGCCCCCGGCACCCCCGCCCCCAAGGCCGTGGCCGAGGCAAAGGACAGCCAGGGACGCACGACCACCTACCATCGCAACGATTTCGGCTGGCTCGAGCAGGTGAACAGTCCGGTGAGCGGTCGAACGAGCTACCAGTACGACGCGTCCGGCCGGATCGTGGCCCGCCTGCTAAACGACGGCAGCCGCTCGACTTACCAGCGCGATGCGGCCGGTCGCGTCGTCGCCCTGCGGTCGCACGATGCAAGCGGCCAGGCGGACGAGGATGCCCGAATTGCCTGGGGACCCGCTAACAAGCCGTCCCGGATTCGCTACCTCGCCGGCGAAGAGCATTTCCACTACGACGCCGCGGCCCGGCTGAGCGAACACACGCAAATCGTCGACGGGCACCGGCAGAGCATGCGCTACCGCTACGACCGCAGCGGACGAATGCTCGCGCGCACGCTGCCTGGCGGACAGGTGCTCGACTATCGCTATCACGCCCCCGGGCACGCAAAGCCAGGCCTGCTCGCGTCGATCTGGCTCCGAGGCGCGCTGGCAGTCACGAGCCGGCCGGTCATCCAGGACCTCAACGACGCGCGTGAGGGTGTGCGCCAGCGCGGCTTCAGCCACGGCAACGGGCTGAAGCACCAGCACGACCGGGATGCGGCGGGCCGCAGCATCCAGGCCGGCAATCCCCAGGTCGGGCAGACCCAGTTGCGCTACCTGCCCCTGCCGCCTTCCGCGGGTGGCCCGACCGACCACCGCATCGAGGTGCGCACCGAGCACCCGGTCCTGCTCAATCAACGCGCCCGCGCCGAGGCTGCGCTGAACGCCTACAGCCGGATGCGGGCACTCGCTTTCGCGCGTCGCGCAACACCTTCCAGCACCAGTGTCGCGCCACTGCCGATCTACGGCATCCGCCAAGATCTGTGGAACATCGGCTTCGATGCCCTCGGACGCCAGACCCGCCTGGGACCGGCACGCTTCGAATACGACAGCCTCAGCCGCCTGGTCGCGGTCAAGCAATACACCGCCTCGGGCGATGAGACGGTGGCGACGTATCGCTACAACCTCTTCGGCCAGCGTATCGCCAAGACCCTGACCCAGTCCGATGGGCGCAGCACGCGAACCACGCATTACTTCTACGACGGCGGCCAACTCGTCGCCGAATCCGACGCCGCGGGCCACTTGCAGGGGCAGTATCTATGGCTCAATGACAAGCCCATCGGCATGCTCAGGAATGAGCACCTGTACGCCGTCCATACCGATCACCGCAATGCCCCGCTTGCAGTGACCGATGAGGCCAGGCGCGTGGTCTGGCAGGCGCAGGTCGCCGATTTCCTGCGCGCCACCCCGGTCCAGGGCAAGCCCCTGGGCCTGATCGACTTCAACCTGCGCGGCTCGAACCAGTACTTCGACATCGAGACCGGGCTGCATTACAACACCCACCGCTACTACGATCCGATCGTCGCCAGCTACCTGACGCCCGACCCGCTCGGCCTGGCAGCAGGCCCGGATCTTTACGCATTCGCACTCGATCAGCCACATCGGTTCTCCGATCCGCTCGGATTGGCGCCCGTGCCGGCCCAGGCTGTCGGCGACTGGCCGATGGCGAAACGGCTCGAATACAGCCTCGATCACGCCGCCACCCAGTTCTCCGGCGAGCTGGGCGATGCCTTACGCGAGCTGGCCAGCCCCGAGGCGCTCGCCACCACGGCGACGATCTTCGGCATCTGGGGTGCCGCACAGTTCACCCCATACGGCTGGGCAGCAGACCTCGCGCTCACCGGAATCGGCTATCTGTTCCTGGGCACTGCGGTGTGGGACGTCATCAAGGGCGTCCATGGGACCCTCGAGCTGCTACTGGGGGCGCGTTGTGAAAGCGATCTCAAGGCTGCGGGTGACGCCTTCGCCACCGCGCTCGCCACCGCAACCGCAAACCTCGGCGCCGCAGGCACCGCAGCAGGCACCCCGAAGATCGCCCGGCTGCTGAGACGCATCTTCAAGGACGGCGCTCCGGATGCGAGCAAGAACAGCGCCGTGGCTGCCATCAGCGAAAAGTGGTTCGGCACCTTCACCCCCGGACGGACGCGAAGCGGCGCAGAAGAAAACGCCGAATACCTGGCCAGGCGCGGCCCCGACGCATATGCTCCCTGGCTGGCCACCAAGCCGGTAAAGGATACGTGGTTGAATCCGGGGGAGAAGATTTATATGGTAAATGGCCAGAACGCAAACCCGGGCGGCTGGGCGACAAACAAAACCTACGCCAGCCTAGAGGAAGCGCGGAAGGATCTCTCTTTGCTCAAGATTTTTACTGAATCCAAAGAAACACTCGTGATTCAAGAGTACACAGTGAAAGCCCCTATTCCGGTACGTGAAGGCCATGCGGGCCCTATGACATCAAGGACTGACACCTCTGAATCGTATCCAGGAGGAGGCCTACAGTGGGAACTTCTTCTCGATAGAAACCTGAACTGGATTGACTTCTTGAACAAAAATTCGGAGGCTATTATATTGTGACCAGATTCCAAGATCTTAAAATAATCACAAGCGACAACCTGTGCATTGACTACAACTTTAATAACCCCGCGCATCCTTACGATATTTTTAAAGAAAGAACGCTTCAAGGATTAACTTGGCGCGACCCAGCCTCACATATCACGGGACTATCATGGTCAGAGAACGGCATTAAAAGAAAAGCTTTTTTCCCATCAATTCAATCCTTAACCCTAGACCCAGCTAGCGACTTAATTTTAATTGGACTGCATTTCAGCAACACACTCTACCCTCACCCTAACAATGGCGTCGCAATCAACCCCAGCGGATCGATAGACCATCAGATTAGGACTCCGAGAGTTGTGAGAAAAGGAATTTACACGCCAGGAAAAGGTTGGATTGAAAGCACTAATAAAATTAACGAAGAAATTTTTTTTAAAGAAAAAAGCGAGACATGGATTCCTGTAGAAATACCTGACGAAGGCCTTATTTTTCAGGTAGAAGGAATACACCAAATCGAGACATGGGAAGGACGGACACGCATCCACCTCATTTTCGGATACGAATGGTGTGAAATACGTTATTACGACCCGTTGAATCGAAAATGGCTAGAGCGAGCGGGAATTTATCGACAATAGAGGAAGAAACTCGCTCGAGTAGCATGAGTACAGTAGCGAGATGCGTTTCGGGAGCTTTCGCATCAATTACATTCATGCGTCGCAGGTCTCAATCCGGCTCGACGCGCAATCGTGGTCGATCGCGAAGACTATGGCGAGAACCTGTTTCGCTTGTGGTAAGCATCGCTTAGCTAATGTTCACAGTCGCCGGTCCACAGCGGCACAAGAAGAGCATGTCGTCGAAGACCAGCGAGCGACCGGCACCCCGTCAGACGGTCCACGATGCTGCTGCCCCGTGCGCCCGCAATGCGCTACACCGCAAAATTTTCAAAGCCCCCACTCACGTCGCCTGCCGGCGCTGTGCCGCGCGCGTGCTGACCAGGATGCCGCCGACGATCAGCGCGAAGGCGAGGCCGTGGTAGGGGCGCGGCCATTCGCCGATGACGGCGGCGGAGAACACCGCGGCGAACAAGGGGGTGAGGTTGTAGAAGATGGCCGCGGTGGCCGGACCGGCCTCGGCCACGGCCACGCCCCACGAGCGGTAGGCGATGATCGACGGCCCGACGGCGATGTAGATGATGGCCGCGACCAGCCCCCACGACCATTGCGTCGGCCCGGACGGCAGGATGAGGTCGCCGGCGGCGCCTGCCGCCACGGCCCACAGCACGCCGAATACGCACTGGGCGACGAGGAATTCGGCCCAGTTCCACTTGGGCCGGGCATCGCCCGCCATGTGCGCGGGCGGGCGCGCGAGCATCCAGCTGTAGCCGGTCCAGCCGAGCATGGCGAGCAGCATGAGCAGGTCGCCCTCGACGAATTCGATGCGCGCGATCGCGGCCGGGTCGCCGCGCGACAGCACCAGCGCCACCCCGACCAGGGAGAGCAGCGCGCCGAAGACCTGCACCGGGCGCGGGATGACGCGGTAGAACACGGCGCCGATCAGCATCATCCACACCGGCGCGCTGGAGGCGATCAGGGTGACGTTGAGCGGCGTGCTGGTGCGCAGCGCCATGTATTGCAG
Organism: Thauera sp.; assembly: GCA_023150215.1. Lineage (GTDB taxonomy): Bacteria > Pseudomonadota > Gammaproteobacteria > Burkholderiales > Rhodocyclaceae > Thauera. Next base: position 13,645 of record JAKLLJ010000033.1, read on the forward strand.
CGCGTTGTAGGCCCCGACCCCGATCAGCCCGAGCACCGCGAGGTGCGCCCAGCGCGCGCGGATCTGCGCGCGCGCCGCCGGCGTGCCGAGCGCGCGCCAGCCGAACGGCAGCAGCAGCACGAAGGCGAGCATCCAGCGCACCGCGTTGAGCCACAGCGGGTCCATGCGTTCGATCGCCAGGCGACCGACGACGGCGTTACCGGCCCATAGCAGCGGAGGGAGGACGAGAAAGAAGACCAGCCTGGGGGTGAGATGCATGGAGAAAATCTCTCTGTTGTCGTGTTTTTGTTTTCATGGCGAGCGGTGCGGCCCGACCGTCATCCGTTTTCGGGCACGCCGGGCCAGTCGGCGGCGGCGAGTGCGAACTTGTAGGCGAAGGCGCTCCACGACTCGCCGCGGCGCAGTGCATCGACGAAGCCTGCGCGATCGGTGATCCAGCTTCCGCCCACCACGCTGACGCCGCGCGCGAACAGCGGGTCGGGCAGGCAGCCGGCGCTCGGCCCGATCAGCACGATGCGTCCGGCCCTGCGGCAGTGCGCGAGCATGTCGTCGACGGTGTGGTTGAGCAGGATGGTGCTGGTCGACAGCACCTTGTTGCAGCCTTCGAGCGCGCTGGCGTCGAGCGTGACCCGATAGCCGTCGTAGTGGCCCGCATAGTCGGGGTTGAGCTCGATCACCGTCAAGCGCGCGCCGGCGGCGGTGACCTGCTTGAGCAGGGGCGAGAACAGCCCGACCATGCCGACATGGTCGCCCGCCTGCGGGTCGATGCCACCGATCGAGTCGGTGGCACGCGGCGGCGCAAAGCCCATGCGCGTCATTACCGTGCGCGACAGCGCATTGCAGGCGGCGAAGCCGAGCGTGCGGCGCAGTTCCCTGTCCCCGCTGTCGGCCGCAGGTGCGACGAACTCGCGCGCAAGCTGCAGCGCATCCATGCCGACGATGGTCTGCGGGTCATCGGCGGCGGCGAGGCGGGTGAGCAGGCCGCCGAGCAGCACATACGAGATGCCGAGCGCGCCGTCGTCGAGCTCGAGCGCGCAGAACTCACCGTTCTTGGCGGCGGCCGCCTCGGCTGGCGGCAGGTGCAGCGCACGCACGCATGGAATGGGCTGGCCGGCGGTGACGCGTTCGAGTTGGGCGACGAGGTCGGAGGCAAAGGTCATGGGCGTCGGGCGCCGGCGGCGCGGTAGTGGTGAGTGTCGGTGGGGCGGGATGGCGGGGAGGCTATCACGGCTCGCCGCGGTGCCGCCCCGCACGCAGCGCGGCGGCTGCTTGCTGCGGGCTGACCGTGCCGGCGCGGTTGGCCGCGTTGCGCAGCGCGCCGGGGAAGTAGCTGGCCGTCAGACTCTTCGAGTGCACCGGCGAGCCGCCCTCCTCAGCGCCCTCGCCGCGGCGCCCCGCGGCATCGCCGCCGTAGCGGCGCCAGTCGCGCACCCAGTGGATGTCGTCGCATAGCTCCAGCAGGCCGATGGTCTCGCGATCGCCGATCAGGATGCCCTGCACATGCAGGCCGCGCTCCCGGCCGATCGTGTCGAGGCGGGCAACGAGCGCCGGGGTGGCGCCGAACTCGCCGTCGGAGGCGATGAGCAAGTCGGCGAGCTGCCAGTCGCTCTCGTCGAAGCGCGCGAGCGCACGCTCGAGCGGGCCGCAGATGTCGGTGCCGCCGCCGAAGCGCTGGCCAAGGAAGCGCGCCAGCCGGCCGACGCCGTCCACATCCACGCCGAGCACCATCTCCACCACCTCGTCCGGACCGCCGAAGGCGAACACCCGGCACGCGCGGCGCTGGGCATGCGCGCAGCGCACCGCCTCCAGCACCACCGCCTTGGCCACCGCCTCGGCGCCGCCCTGCATCGAACCCGAAGTATCCACGCACACCAGCAGCGGGCCCATCTCCAGGCGCTTCGCCGGCGCCGGACGCAGGCTCGGGCGCAGCACCGGAGCCGGGCGCAGGCAGTCTTCCTGCAGGTGATCATCATCCTCGTAGGCAAGCAGCGTGCGCTCTGCGTGACGCGCGTGCCACACCAGGCGCAGTTGCGGATGACCGAGCAGCGTCGCCTCGGCCGGCAACATGCGTGCGATGCGGCCAGAGCGATGCACGCCGCGCGTCTCGCCGGGCAGCTCGGGCACGCGCAGCCGGCGCGCCACGCTGCGCTGCACCTCGGTGTGCGCCACCACCGCCTGCAAAGCCTGGCTGCGCGGATCGTCGTCGGCGCTCGGTCGGGCCCGGCCGAGCGCACGGATGATGCGCACAAGTTCGGGCAGGCGCTCGATCAGCGCACGAATGCGCACCACTTCGCGCCACTCGCTGCTGCGCAGCAGACCGCGCAGCGCGTCCCAGCGCGTGTTCTTGAGCAGGTCGCCGAGCTCGCCGAAAGCGCCCACCAGCTCGTCGATCTCGCCGCAACGCGCCGCCCAGTCGGCAGCGAAGGCGTCCACCGCCATCGCCTGCGCCGCGGCCTCGCTCGCGCCACGGTCACGGTAATCGAACACCAGGTCGAGATGGAAGAGCAGGCCCTGCAGCACGGTGTCGGCCAGTTCCTCGTTGCCGGCGCAGTAGGCGGGCAGCATCAGGCGCCCGCAGGTCTCGCCCACCATGGCGCGCAGCGCACCGCCCGGCCATGACGGCGCGGGCTCGGGCAGGCGGCCGGCGAGCAGCGCGTCGCGCCAGGCCTCGAGCGCGGCCAGGCGCGCCGTGAGCTCGCCATCGGCGTGCGTCATGGCGCCGAGCCAGAGCGCGCGCGGCAGGCGATCGAGCGGTGCGAGCGGGGCCTCCAGGACCTCGAACAGGCGTGGAGCGACCGCGGGCGAAGCGTCGTCGGGCCGGCTCACCGGCGTTCAGTCCGCCAGCGCTTCATGTTCGACCGGCGCCGGCATCGCCCCCGCCAGCTCGAGCTGCGGCAGCGCCGCAAAGCCGGCACGGGCGGCCTGAGCGCGCGCCTGCAGTGCGCCCAGCGCATCCGCCACGCCAGCGAGATTGCAGCGCGCCGCGGCGACGAAGGCCGGATCGGCCCACAGCGCCTGCGCCGCCCACGCCTCCAGGTCGCTGCGCCGTGCGGCGACCTGGCGCAGGTAATCGGCAAGGCGTTCGAGCAAGGCGTCGACCTGGTCGGTGCGCGCGGCAATGTGCAACGCACCATAGCGCCGCTTGCGCGCATAGGTCATGCGCAGCGCCGCCGACCCGCCCTTGGCGTCGCCAATCTCGCCGGCGAGCTCGTTCGCCAGCTCGCCCGCCCGCTGCGCGGCCGGCTCGAGCGCGGAAAAGCGCAGCCGGCCGGATTCGTCGTAATCGAGGTCGTTGGCTTCGCACTCGGCCTTCAGCTGCGCGTCGAAGGCCTCGACCACGCGTGTCACGCGCGGCGGCGAGCACGCCTCACGCACGCCGAGGCGGGCGGCGAGCCATTGCGCCACTGCTTGCTGCGCGGCGGCGTCGGGCGCAACGCAGACGGGCACCAGGCCGAGATCCCATTCGCTCACCGCCGCCCTGCCCTCGCTTGCCGCCGCCATGCGCAGCAGGTGGGCGAGCTTGACCCAGCGC
>JAKLLJ010000340.1 GCA_023150215.1 Thauera sp.
GGTTCGTGCCCAGCCGCGCCGCCAGCATCAGTACGTGGTCCAGGTGGGGATCGGCCTTCAGGCCGTGTGGGACATCGGTCAGGCGGGCGGGCACGATTCGGCGCTCCTGCAGGAGTGGATGGTGCTCAACGAGAGTCCGGGCGGACTCGCGATCATGAGCGTGGCCGGAGTTCGCGGCGAGATCGAGGCCGGCGGTGCGCTCGCGTTGCGGCGCGATCCCGAGCAGCCATGGTCGGTATGCATCGTGCGCTGGGTGCGAAGCGAGTGTGCAGGCCAACTCGAGGTGGGCCTGCAGATCATCGGGCCGTCGTTTCAGTCGGTGATGGTGGGTTTTCGCGGCCGTGCCGTGCAGCAACTCTCGCCGGCACTTGCGCTGCCGGTCATGGAGCCCTTGCGCAGGCATCCGGCGATGCTCGCGCTGGCGGGGACCTATGCCTCGCGACGCTTCGTGTTCGTGCGTGAAGCGCACACGCTGTACGTCGCCCAGGCGCGCGCGCTCGGTCTCGACATGCAGACGCCGAGTGTGGAACTGTTCCAGTACGAGATCGATCCCTATCCGATCTGAGCGCGCGCCTTCGCAGGGCGCGCGCTGGCGGTGACGCTATAATCGCGACCCCAACCGGAGCGGCTTCCCGATGCACGAAATCCTGGTTCTCTACTACAGTCACCGCGGTTCGGTGCGTGCGCTCGCCGAGCATATCGCGGCCGGCATTCATCAGGTGCCCGGTGCGGTGGCGCGCGTGCGCACGGTGCCGCGGGTGTCCACGGTGTGCGAGGCGGTCGAGGACGACATTCCTGCCGACGGGCCGCCCTATGTCGAGGTGCGCGACCTTGAAGAGTGTGTCGGCCTGGCCCTCGGTAGCCCGACCCGCTTCGGCAATATGGCGGCGCCGATGAAGTATTTCCTCGACGGGCTCGCTGGTGCGTGGCTCAACGGTGCGCTCGCCGGCAAGCCCGGCTGCGTGTTCACGTCCTCGTCCAGCCTGCACGGCGGGCAGGAGAGCACGCTGCTGTCGATGATGCTGCCGCTCTTCCATCACGGCATGCTGGTGCTCGGCCTGCCGTTCTCCGAGGCGGCGCTCGGCACCACGCAAAGCGGCGGCACGCCTTATGGCCCGAGTCATGTTTCGGGCAGCGAGGGTGACCCGGTGCCGAGCACGGACGAGGTTCAACTCGCGCGGGCGCAGGGGCGGCGGCTGGCCGAGGTGGCGCTGCGCCTGGCGGTGGCGCGATGAAGGCGCAGACGCTGGCAGGGGTGTCGAGCGCCGCGCTGCTGGCGCTGATTGCGCTGTGCGTGCTGTGGGAAGGCTGGCTTGCGCCGCTGCGTCCGGGTGGCTCGTGGATGATGCTCAAGGCAGTGCCGCTGCTGCCGGCGGTGTTCGGGGTGCTGCGCGGGCGGCGCTACACGTCGCAGTGGTTGTCGATGTTGTCGCTGCTGTATCTCACCGAGGGCGTGCTGCGTGCTTCCGATCCCGGGCTCATTGGCGTATTCGCGCTACTCGAGGTTTTTCTCGCCGTGGTGCTGTTCACCAGCACGATGCTGCATGCCCGCGCGACCGCCCCCTCGCGCACCCAAGGCGCAGACCCCATGTAGGCGCGGTGGCACGCGAATCGGACGCTGTAGGAGCGGCGGCAGCCGCGAATCGGCACCGGGCTCCGTGGAGAGATTCCAGCATCGGCGTGCGGGCGAGGCGGTCGTTCGCGCCTTCCGGCGCGCCTACAGGAAGCTGGCCCCTCCTCACACTTGCGGGTTGAGGCGCTCGGCGCTGGCGTGCAGCTTGTTGAGGGCGTTGAGGTAGGCCTTGGCCGAGGCGACGATGATGTCGGTGTCGGCGCCTTGGCCGTCCATCACGCGGCCGTCGCGCGACAGGCGCACGGTGACCTCGCCCTGGGCGTCGGTGCCGCTGGTGATCGCGTTCACCGAATACAGCAGCAGTTCGCTGCCGCTCGCGGTCACCGACTCGATCGCCTTGAAGGCGGCATCCACCGGGCCCGAGCCATTCGAGCGCGCATTCTTCTCGGTACCGCCGATCGACAGCGTGATCTCGGCCACCGGCGTCTCACCGGTCTCGGAGTGGAAGCGGGTGGAGACCAGGCGGTATTGCTCGGGTGCGGGCGTCACCGACTCGTCACGCATCAGCGCGGTGAGGTCCTCGTCGAAGATCTCCGACTTGCGGTCGGCGAGGTCCTTGAAGCGCGCGAAGGCCTGGTTGAGGTGTTCCTCGCTCTCGATCGCGATGCCGAGCTCCTGCAGGCGGGCGCGGAAGGCGTTGCGACCGGACAGCTTGCCCAGGACCAGCTTGTTGGCGCCCCAGCCCACGTCCTCGGCGCGCATGATTTCATAGGTTTCGCGATGCTTGAGCACGCCGTCCTGGTGGATGCCGGACTCGTGGGCGAAGGCGTTGGCGCCGACGATCGCCTTGTTGGGCTGCACCGGATAGCCGGTGATCTGCGACACCAGCTTCGATGCAGGCACGATCTGGGTGGTGTCGATACCGGTCTCGACCGGGAAAATGTCGGCGCGGGTGCGCACCGCCATGACGATTTCCTCGAGCGAGGCGTTGCCGGCGCGCTCACCGAGGCCGTTGATCGTGCATTCGACCTGGCGGGCGCCGGTGCGCACGGCAGCGAGCGAGTTGGCGACGGCGAGGCCGAGGTCGTTGTGGCAATGCACCGACCACACCACCTGGTCGGAGTTAGGCACGCGCTCGATCAGCGTGCGCACGGTGGCGGAGAATTGCTCGGGCACGTTGTACCCCACCGTGTCGGGCACGTTGATGGTCTTTGCGCCGGCGGAGATCACCGCCTCGAAGATGCGCACCAGGAAGTCGATCTCGGAGCGCCC
>JAKLLJ010000341.1 GCA_023150215.1 Thauera sp.
AGGGCGAGGTGGTGTTCGACGGCCCCAGTCAGCAGGTCCGCGACGACCCCGCGCTGATCCGCAAGCATCTCGGCGTGTGAGCTCGGGGCCCGTCGGCGGCGCAGGCTCGCGCCGCGCTCCGCGCCGACAAAGCCCCAAACCGCGGAGGCCCCGTGCAGGCGCGGCGGCAGCCGCGAATCGTGCAGCGAACAACGCCCCGGTCCGCGGAGGCCCCTTGTAGGAGCGGCGGCAGCCGCGAACCGTCCGCTCACCGCGCGGCAAGCCTTTTGCAGGAGCGGCGGCAGCCGCGAATCCCGCAGCGAAAATGCCGCGAGGATTGTAGAAGGTGTCCACCCAAGCGGCACAAGCTGCGAACCGTCGATGCGCCGCTTCGGACGCAGGCGCTGCCCGCGCAGCACCCATGTCAGTCGTCCGGCAGCACCGCGGTCACCTCGATCTCGACCTTTGCACCGGCTTCCACGAAACCGGCGACCTGCACCGCACTCATCGCAGGATAGTGGTTGCCGACGAGTGCCCGATAGACCGCGCCGATCTCGCCGAGGCGGGCGTTGTACTCGGCAGCGTCGCCCAGATACCAGGTCATGCGCACGATGTGTTGCGGCCCGGTCTCGCCGGCGGCGAGGATCGTGAGCACGTTGGCGAGCGCTTGACGGATCTGGTCGACCAGGTCCGCACTGCGGAACACTTCGTCCGCGTCCCAGCCGACCTGGCCGGCGACGAACAGCATCCGCCCGCTGGCGATGACACCGTTGGCGTATCCCTTCGGGCGTGTCCAGCCGGGAGGTTGAAGCGTCTGCATGTCTGTCTCCTGTCAGTGCGGGCGATCCGGGCCGCCGAGGCCGGGCGAGGGTACTGCTATCAGTGTGTCTTATAGTGCATTACTTTTGTGTTCCACCCTTGACCCACGCCGCGATCAAACGCATCCTTTCAAGGTTATGCGCTCACGTCATTGAGCGTGTTCATCACCAACCGAGCCAGAGAGTCCGAAAGATGACCGAACGAGTGAGTTGCCAGCGCCTGCAAGTCGCAGCGAACCTGAAGCGTTTCATTGAAGATGAGGCCCTGCCGGGCAGCGGCGTCGACGCTGCCGCGTTCTGGTCGGGTTTCGATGCGCTGGTACACGATCTGGCGCCGAAGAACGCAGCCCTGCTCGCCGAGCGCGATCGCATCCAGGCCGAGGTCGATGGCTGGCATCGCGCCCATCCTGGTCCGATTGCCGACATGGCCGCCTACAAGGCTTTCCTTGCTTCGATCGCTTACTTGCTGCCGGTGCCGGCCGATGCCAGGATCACCACGACCAACGTCGACGACGAGCTCGCCGTGCAGGCCGGTCCGCAGCTGGTGGTGCCGGTGATGAACGCGCGCTACGCCCTCAATGCCGCCAACGCGCGCTGGGGGTCGCTGTACGACGCGCTCTATGGTACCGACGCCATCCCGCACACGGACGGCGCCGAGCTCACCAAGGGCTACAACCCGGTGCGCGGCGAGAAGGTCATCGGTTTCGGTCGCAAGGTGCTCGACCAGGCCGCCCCGCTCGCCGGGGCCTCGCACGCCGATGCCGCCGCCTACGCCGTCAATGACGGCAAGCTGGTGGTCACGCTCAAGAACGGCGCCACCGCCGGCCTCCAGCAGCCCGAGAAGTGCGTCGGCTTTCAGGGCGCCGCCGCCGCGCCGTCGGCCGTGCTGCTCAGGAACAACGGCCTGCACATCGAGATCCAGATCGACCGTGACGGCGCGATCGGCAAGACCGACACCGCCGGCGTCAACGACCTGCTGATGGAAGCGGCGCTGTCGACCATCATGGACTGCGAGGACTCGGTCGCTGCGGTCGACGCCGACGACAAGGTCGTGGCGTACCGCAACTGGCTGGGCCTGATGGCCGGCACGCTCGAAGACACCTTCGACAAGGGTGGCAAGCCGATGACCCGCCGTCTCAACGCCGACCGCGAATACACCGGCGCCGACGGCAAGCCGGTGACGCTGCACGGTCGTGCGCTGCTGTTCGTGCGCAACGTCGGCCACCTGATGACCAACCCGGCCATCCTGTGGGGCGAGGGCAAGGAGATTCCCGAGGGGGTCATGGACGCGGTGGTCACCACCCTGATCGCCAAGCGCGACCTCGAGCGCCGTGGCAATTCGCGCAAGGGCAGCATCTATATCGTCAAGCCGAAGATGCACGGTCCGGCGGAGGTCGCCTTCGCCAACGAACTCTTCACCCGCGTCGAGCAGTTGCTCGGCCTGCCGGCCAACACCGTCAAGCTTGGCATCATGGACGAGGAGCGTCGCACCAGTGTCAATCTGCGGGCCTGCATCGCTGCCGCACCGGCACGCGTGGCCTTTATCAACACTGGTTTCCTCGACCGCACCGGTGACGAGATGCACACCGCGATGGAAGCCGGCCCGATGATGCGCAAGGGCGACATCAAGACCAGCAAGTGGATCGCCGCCTACGAGCGCCGCAACGTGCTTATCGGGCTGGCCGCCGGCCTGCGCGGCCGCGCGCAGATCGGCAAGGGCATGTGGGCCATGCCCGACCTGATGGCTGCGATGATCGAGCAGAAGATCAACCATCCGAAGGCCGGTGCCAACACCGCCTGGGTGCCGTCGCCGACCGCGGCCACGCTGCATGCGCTGCACTACCATCAGGTCAATGTGGCCGCGGTGCAGCAGGAGATCGAGAAGCTCGACCTCAACGCCGAAGCCGAGGCGCTGCTCGACGACCTGCTCACCATCCCGGTGGTGGCCAAGGCGGAGTGGAGCGCCGAGGAGCGCCAGCAGGGCGGCGGCCGGGCGGAGGAGGGCTCGCATGGTCATGGGATCATGGGACGGAGGGCGGGGAGTCCC
>JAKLLJ010000342.1 GCA_023150215.1 Thauera sp.
CGAGCGCGATGTACTTGTTGTAGATCTGACCGTAATCACGTTCGACCAGCTTGAGCAGCGGCATCGTCTTGCCCGGGATGGGCTCGCACTCGCCATGCTTCCAGTCCTTGCCCACGCCCATCGGGGTGGCCAGCTCCTGCGCGGAGTCGTGCTGCATCGGCAGCGCGACCACGTCCTTACGGGTGCCGAGGTGCTTAGCGCCCAGCGCGGTGAAGGTCTTCGCCAGGGTGCGGAAGATCTGCCAGTCCGACTTCGACTCCCAGCCCGGGGTCACCGCCTCACCCAGCGGGTGGATGAAGGGGTGCATGTCGGTGGTGTTGAGGTCGTTCTTCTCGTACCAGGTCGCCGTCGGCAGGATGATGTCCGAGTAGGCGCCGGTCGAGTTCAGGCGGAAGTTGATGTCCACCATCAGGTCGAGCTTGCCGGTCGGGCCGTTCTCGTGCCACTTCACTTCCTTGCAGTTGTTGCCTGCACCGCCTTCCTGCATCACGCCGTTCTGCGCGCCCAGCAGGTGCTTGAGGAAGTACTCGTGCCCCTTGGCCGAAGAGCCGATCAGGTTGGCACGCCACACGATCAGATTGCGCGGCCAGTTCTCCTCGGCGTCCGGATCGGCGAAGGAGACATCGAGCGCGCCCGATTTGAGCTGATCGACCACGTACTTCGACACGCTCGCCTCGTCGCTTGCACCGGCGCGCGCAGCCTCTTCGGCCAGTTCGATCGGGTTGCGGTTGAAGTGAGGTGCACACGGCAACCAGCCCATGCGCACTGCCTTGACGTTGTAGTCGGCGAGCGAGGAGCCCTTGTTGCGGTTCGGACCGGCCGGCGACAGCAGCGCGTCGGCATCGATCGTCTCGTAGCGCCACTGGTCGGTGTGGAAATACCAGTAAGAGGTCGAGTTCATGTGACGCGGCGGACGCTGCCAGTCGAGCGCGAACGCGATCGGCGCCCAGCCCGCTTGCGGACGCAGCTTTTCCTGACCCACGTAGTGCGCCCAGCCGCCGCCCGTCTGACCCACGCAGCCGCACATGTGCAGCAGGTTCATGATCGCGCGGTAGGCGAGGTCGTTGTGGTACCAATGGTTGATCGCAGCGCCCATGATGACCATGGACTTGCCCTTGGTCTTCGAGGCATTCTCGGCGAACTCGCGGCCGGTGCGCTCGAGGTCGGCGGCCTTCACGCCGGTCTGCTTGGCAGCCCACGCCGGGGTGTAGGCCACGGTGGCGTCGTCGTACGACGAGGCCACGTTACCGCCACCCAGGCCGCGGTCGATGCCGTACTGCGCGACCTGCATGTCGAACACCGAGGTCACCAAGGCTTCTTCGCCGCTGGCGAGCTTCAGGCGGCGGACCGGCACGTTGCGGTAGAGCAGATCCTTCTCGCCCGGCACGAAGTGCGGGAAGCCGACCGAGACGACCTCGTCACGGGTGTCGATGCAGGTGAGCTCGGCTTCGGTCTCGGCCTGGTCGGAACCGGCCTGCTCGAGCAGGTTCCACTTGCCCTCCTCGCCCCAGCGGAAGCCGATCGAGCCATTGGGCGCAATGAAGCGGCCGCTCTTCTTGTCGAAGACGATGGTCTTCCACTCAGGGTTGTTGGACTCGCCGAGGTTGTTGTCGAAGTCCGAGGCACGCAGGTTGCGATCGGAAACGTAGCCCTCGCCGTGCTTGCGCAGCACCACCTGCATCGGCAGGTCGGTGTACTTGCGTGCGTACTCGCTAAAGTAGGGATCCTGCTTGTCGACCAGGAACTCCTTCAGCGCGACGTGACCCATGGCCAGGAAGGCCGCAGCGTCGGTACCCTGCTTGACCGGCATCCACAGGTCGGCGAACTTGACGTATTCGGCATAGTCCGGCGCCATCGACACGATCTTGGTGCCCTTGTAGCGCACTTCGGTGGCGAAGTGGGCGTCGGGGGTACGGGTCATCGGCAGGTTGGCGCCGGTGATGATCAAGTAGGTCGAGTTGTACCAGTCGGCGGCCTCGGGCACGTCGGTCTGCTCGCCCCAGGTCTGCGGCGACGCCGCGGGCAGGTCGCAATACCAGTCATAGAACGAGCCGCAGGCAGCGCCGATCAGCGACAGGTAACGTGCGCCCGCAGCATACGAGATCATCGACATCGCCGGAATCGGCGAGAAACCGTAGATGCGATCCGGGCCCCACTTCTTGATCGTGTAGACGTTGGCCGCAGCGATGATCTCGGTGACCTCGTCCCAGTTCGTGCGCACGAAGCCACCCAGGCCGCGCACGTGCACGTACTTGTCGCGCTTGCTCGGATCCTTCTGGATCGCCTCCCAAGCCTCGACCGGATCGCGGCCAGCCTTGCGCTCAGCGCGATACAACTCGAGCAGGCGGCCACGGATCATCGGGTACTTGATGCGGTGCGGCGAATACAGGTACCACGAGAAGGAAGCACCACGCTGGCAACCGCGCGGCTCATGGTTGGGCAGATCCTCGCGGGTACGCGGATAGTCGGTCTGCTGCATCTCGAACGACACCAGGCCGTTCTTGACGAAGATCTTCCACGAACAGCCGCCGGTGCAGTTCACGCCGTGGGTCGAACGCACCACCTTGTCGTGACGCCAGCGGTTGCGATAGGCATCCTCCCAGTTGCGGTCCTCGTTGGTGACGATGCCGTGCCCGTTCGAGAAGGTTTCCTTGACCTTGTCGAAAAACCTCAGGCGATCGAGAAAATGACTCATGGTTTGCTCCTCTCAAGTCGTCGTTCCGATGCGGAAGGGCGATCGGTAAACCCGAATGTGTGGAAAAGGGGATCCGGAGATCGGTTGATGAATCAGGGGT
>JAKLLJ010000343.1:0-2525 GCA_023150215.1 Thauera sp.
CGTCGGCGGTGCCGCTGCGACTGATCACCAATGGGAGCCTGCTCGCGCAGGCGCGCGTTCAGGAGGGCATCCGCAGGCTGGGCGAGGCGGGCGGCGAGGTCTGGTTCAAGCTCGATGGCGGTACGGCAGCGGCGATCGAGCGCATCAACGGCGTCGTGCTCGAGCCCGCTGTCATCGCGCGCAATCTGGCGCGCTGTGCCGAGCTGTGCCCGACCTGGGTGCAGACCTGCATGTTCCGCTGGGATGGCGAGTTGCCGAGCGCCGAGGAGGTCGATGCTTACCTCGGCGTGCTCGCGGCGGCCGGCGTCGACCGCTTGCGTGGCGTGCTGCTCTACGGCCTCGCTCGCGAATCGATGCAGCCGGAGGCGGCACGGCTGTCTCCGCTCTGTGTTGCGGAACTCGAGGCGATTGCGGCGCACATCCGAAAAAAAGGGCTGACGGTCAGCGTCAGCCCCTGATCGCGCGCGGCACGCGCTCAGCGTTCCTTGCGCTTGGTGCGCGCTTCCTTCTTCAGCGTCTTATAAAGATCAGGGTTGGTCGCCTTCAGGTACTCGGCGACTTCGACGTCATCGCGCTTGACCTTGTTGATGTCGATTTGCTCGACGTGCACCAGGCGCAGCAGAGCCTGCACCGGGCGCGGAATGTTGCGGCCGCTCTCGTAGCGGGAGCCGCCGCTCTGCGTAACGCCGATCTTCGACCAGAACTGCGACTGATTCATGCCGAGTTTGCGGCGAATTTCACGTACATCGAGTTTTTCTGTTGGTTTCATCGTGGTTTCCTCATCGTTGTATCGCGTCGCGGCGTGTGCGCGGCCGGATACGGGCTGATATCTGCCTATGACCAAGGTCATAGAACACATGCAGTATAGGTTAGTATTCTTTCAACATACAAAAAAGATTTTGTTGAATTTGTTGATTTTGGCGTAAAAATTCATCGGGTCGTTTTTGTTTTGCTGCGACGAGCAAAACTTCACGGGTTTGGATAGAATCGCGAGCTTTATCCACTGGTACTTGGATACGACAATGGCACTGATAGTTCAGAAGTACGGCGGCACCTCGGTAGGGAGTCCCGACCGCATCAAGAACGTTGCCCGCAAGGTGGCGAAATTCCGCGCGGCAGGCCACCAGGTGGTGGTGGTGGTGTCGGCGATGAGCGGCGAGACCAACCGCCTGATCGCGCTTGCCAAGGATGTGGCGACGAGTCCCAGTCCGCGTGAGCTCGACGTCGTCGTCTCGACCGGCGAGCAGGTCACCATCGGTTTGCTGTGCATGGCGCTCGAGGACATCGGTGTCCCCGCCAGGAGCTACACCGGTGCCCAGGTCAAGATCCTTACCGACTCGCTGCACACCAAGGCGCGCATCCTGAACATCGAGGACGCGCCGATCCGCAGCGACCTCGATGCAGGCAAGGTCGTCGTGGTCGCCGGCTTTCAGGGTGTTGACGAGCACGGCAATATCACCACCCTCGGTCGCGGCGGTTCCGACACGACCGGCGTGGCGCTCGCCGCCGCGCTCAAGGCGGACGAGTGCCAGATCTATACCGACGTCGATGGGGTATACACGACGGACCCGCGCATCGTCCCCGAAGCCCGCAAGCTCGATACCATCACCTTCGAGGAGATGCTGGAGATGGCCAGCCTCGGCTCGAAGGTCCTTCAGATCCGCTCGGTGGAGTTCGCCGGCAAGTACAAGGTCAAGCTGCGCGTCCTCTCCAGTTTCGAAGATCGCGAAGGCGAGGGGACGCTCATCACTGTTGAGGAAGACAAGAACATGGAACAACCCGTCATCTCCGGCATCGCCTTTTCGCGCGACGAAGCCAAGATCACCGTCGTGGGAGCGCCCGACAAGCCGGGAATCGCCTACCAGATCCTCGGGCCGGTCGCCGACGCCAACATCGATGTCGACATGATCATCCAGAACGTCGGCCACGACGGCTCGACCGACTTCTCGTTCACCGTGGGGCGCGGTGATCTCGCCAAGACGGTCAAGGTGCTCGAGGGTGTGCAGGCGCACATCAGTGCGCGCGCGATCGAGACCGACAGCAACACCTGTAAGGTTTCCATCGTCGGTGTCGGTATGCGCTCGCACCCGGGCGTAGCGTCGCAGATGTTCCGTACCCTGGCGGAGGAAGGCATCAATATTCAGATGATCTCGACTTCGGAGATCAAGATCTCGGTGGCGATCGAGGACAAGTACCTCGAGCTCGCCGTGCGCGCGCTGCATAAGGCCTTCGGCCTCGACGCGGCCGCATAATTTCACGTGATCAGTGTTTGACCGGGAGGCGCGAACTCGCTATAGTCGCGCCTTCTTGTTGGAGACGTGGCCGAGAGGTCGAAGGCACTCCCCTGCTAAGGGAGCATGCGGGCTAAAACTCGCATCGAGGGTTCGAATCCCTCCGTCTCCGCCATCTTCCCTGCGATGTGATCGGGCGTGTCGAAGCCTCGGAGCCCTGTGTGGGATCCGGGGCTTCTGCGTTTCGAAGGGGTTGCTCCGTGCCGCCGGACGCGTCCGCAGCACGGAGAGGGA
>JAKLLJ010000343.1:2535-2768 GCA_023150215.1 Thauera sp.
TTCACGGGAGGGCGTTTTTTATTTTGTAGGGCTGTTGATCGTCACCTGTTGTGATGAATTAGCGGTGAGGTGGATTGATGTCGCCCAGCGGTGAGGGTCGGCTCAATTGCCGAAGATGTTGGCAGTGCGGTCAGTAGTAATTTTAATGAAAATTATTGTTGACGTTCTCGCCGGTGTCTTTATAATGCGCATCTCTTTCGGCGGCAACGTAGCAGCGAAGCCGAAAAGAAGAA
>JAKLLJ010000344.1 GCA_023150215.1 Thauera sp.
CGAGGGCTTGACCTTGCTGAAAAGCCTGGAGGAACTCAGCCTGGCCCGTTACGAGTTGGGTCTGCTGCCGCAGCAGGCGGTGCTGCGCATGCAGCGCGAAATCACTGCCCAGCGCCTCGCGCTCGTGGAGGTCGAACAGCGGCGCAAGGGGCTGGCAGCGGGGCTCAACGGCCTGCTCGGCCGGGCGCATGATGCGCCGCTCGCCACACCCGCAGATCCAGCCCCCTTGCCCGAGCAGCTGGAGGCGGGCGCCCTTTTTGAGTCGGCGGCCAGTGCCAACCCGGACGTGAATGCCGCCGCCTACGGCATCGACGTGGCACGTGCCGAGCGCGAACGAACGTATCAGGAACGCTTGCCGGACTTCGCTGTTGGCGTGCGCAACAACCGTCCTGATGAAGGTAAGTCGTCCTGGGACGTGATGTTCGAGGTGATGATCCCGCTGCAACAGTCCAGCCGTCGCGCCAGGGAGCGCGAAGCCGAGTACATGCTGATGGCGGCCGAGGCGCGGCGGGAGGACGCCCGCGCGCGCGCGACCGGCGAGCTCGGTATTGCCTGGTCGATGTATGCGCAAGGCCGCGAGACCTTGCGCCTGCTCGAACATACGTTGCTGCCGCAGGCCCAGGCCACCCGGGATGCAAGTCAGGCCGCGCTCAGCAGCGGCAAGGTCGACTTCGACAGCGTGATCGAAGCCGAGCGCCAGCTCATCGACATCCGGACTCAACGCTTGAAGGCCGAGCTCGACACGCGCCTGGCGCTGACAGAAATCAAGAAACTGACAGGGGATCTGAAGTGAGCTCAGCCGTTCGAATGACGGCGATCGCTGTGGGCGTGGCGATTGCCATAGGTGCGGGGTACTGGATTGCGCACCTGCAAAATGCTGGAAATCCAGTTCCGCTGATCACCGAAAGCCAGGCGCAAAGCGATAGCGCAGCCCCGGCCGACGGCGAACGCAAGATCCTCTACTACCGCAACCCGATGGGCCTGCCCGACACCTCGCCCGTGCCGAAGAAGGATTCGATGGGCATGGACTACATCCCCGTCTATGCCGACGACCAGCCGGACGACAGTGGCGCAGTGGTGGTCAGCCCCGCGCGCATCCAGACCCTGGGGGTGAAGACTGCCGAGGTTGAACTGCGCGCCGTGGATTCGGCGGTGCGCGCGAGCGGCCGGATTGAGCTCGACGAGCGCAGGCAGGTGGTGGTGGCACCGCGCTTCGAGGGCTGGATCGAGCGCCTGCATGTGAATGCGGTCGGCGACCCGGTGAAGAAGGGCCTGCCACTGTTCACCGCCTACAGCCCGGAACTGCAATCCACCGGCGAGGAACTGCGCATTGCCGAGCGCCTGGCCAGCCAGAACGCGGCCCATGATCCGCTGGCGAGCGAATCCGCCCGTCGGCTGGCCGAGGCGACCCGTGCGCGCCTGCGCAACCTGCAGGTGGCCGGCCAGGCCGGCGCGCGCCAGGTGTTCCACGCCCCGGCGAGCGGCGTGGTGCTGGAGAAGGAGGCCATCGAAGGCGGACGCTTCATGCCGGGCGAGGCACTGTTCCGCATCGCAGACCTGTCGAAGGTGTGGATCATCGCCGACGTCTTCGAGCAGGATCTCGCCCGCGTGCAGGTCGGCCAGAGCGCGCAGGTGACGCTCGAGGCCTATCCCGGTCGCGGCTTCGCGGCGCGGGTCGATTACCTCTATCCAACCCTCGACGCCGCCACGCGCAGCACCCGCGTGCGTCTGGAACTGGACAATCCGGAGGGCCTGTTGCGCCCAGGCATGTTCGCCCAGATCGCGCTGGCGGCAGGTGATGCCACCCCGAGGGTCGCCGTGCCGAGCTCGGCGATCATCGACGATGGCGAACGGCGGGTCGTGCTGATTGCGCTCGGCGAAGGGCGCTTCAAGCCGCAGCCGGTGAAGCTCGGCCAGCGCGGTCGGGATGTGGTCGAGGTGCTCGACGGCGTGGCGGCGGGCGAGCGCGTGGTGGTGTCGGCCAACTTCCTGATCGACTCGGAAAGCCAGCTCAAGGCGGCACTCTCCAACCTTGTCGAGCCCGATGCCGGCGATCAGCCCCAAGCGAGCCCTACCCGTTACGAAGCGCAAGGGACGTTCGATGCACTCGACGCCGAAGGCGGCAGCGTGACGATGACGCATGGCGAGATCCCGGCCCTCCAGTGGCCGGCGATGACCATGGACTTCAAGCTTGCCG
Organism: Thauera sp.; assembly: GCA_023150215.1. Classification (GTDB taxonomy): domain Bacteria; phylum Pseudomonadota; class Gammaproteobacteria; order Burkholderiales; family Rhodocyclaceae; genus Thauera. The sequence continues at coordinate 2,198 of JAKLLJ010000344.1, forward strand.
ATCCGGCGTTGGTGAAGGACATCGCCCCAGGCTCGGCGGTGCGTTTCGTCTTCGAGGCGGGCGAACCCGGCGAGTACATCATCACCGGGATCGAGCCGGCTGCGAGTAGCGCGGCGGCTCCAGCCGCCGCCGGCCATGCGGGGCACTGAGATGGACGCCCCTGTGATGGAACCTTCAAACGCTGTGCCCACCGACACGGCAGCGAGGCCGGCTGCGCCCGGCCTGCTCGACCGCGTCATCGAGTGGTCGGCGCACAACGTGTTCCTGGTGCTGCTCGCCACGCTGTTCCTGATCGGCGGCGGCCTCTATGCGGTCAAGCACACGCCGCTCGACGCGCTGCCCGACCTGTCAGACGTGCAGGTGATCGTCTACACCGACTACCCCGGCCAGGCGCCGCAGGTGGTCGAGGATCAGGTCACCTATCCGCTCACCACCTCGATGCTGGCGGTGCCGCGCGCCAAGGTGGTGCGCGGCTTCTCGATGTTCGGCGCGTCCTATGTGTATGTGATCTTCGAGGACGGCACCGACATCTACTGGGCACGCTCGCGCGTGCTCGAGTACCTGAG
>JAKLLJ010000345.1 GCA_023150215.1 Thauera sp.
GACGACTTCGCCCATGCCGCCCACGACGAGCGCGAGGCGCTGCTGCGCCAGGCGCCGCCCGACGCTGCCCCCGCAGCCAAGAAGAGTCGCCGCCGCAAGCGCAAGCCGGCCGGCGACGGCGCCGTCGACTCGGTCGCCGCCGACCCGTCCTGAGCCTGGCCGAGTGAGCCGCGCATACATCGCCTTCGGCGCCAACCTCGGCGACCCGGCCGCAGCCTTCACGCGCGCGCAAGCGCGCCTGGACGAGCTGCCCGGCACCCGGGTGATCGCCCACTCGGCGCTCTACCGCAGCGCGCCGGTCGGCGTGATCGGCCAGCCCGACTACATCAATGCCGTGATCGCGGTGGACACCACGCTCGCGCCGCGGCCGCTGCTCGATGCGCTGCTCGCGATCGAGCACGACTGCGGACGCACCCGCGACTTTCCGCTTGCACCGCGCACCATGGATCTCGACCTGCTGCTGCACGGTGACGCCGTGATCGACGAACCCGGCCTCCAGGTGCCGCACCCGCGCATGCACGAACGCGCCTTCGTGCTGCGGCCGCTGGCCGAGATCGATCCCGCGGCGAGCATTCCCGGTCGCGGCCGCGTCGCGGCGCTGTTGCCGGCAGTCGCCGCGCAGGTGATCGAGCGCATCACGCCGTCACCCACCGATCGCACCTGACCCGCGCCCCGCCATGCCTGCCTTGCTGCAGTCCCTCGGCAACCTGCCCGTCTGGCTGCAGACCGCGCTGCTGCTGACCGCCTCCAACGTGTTCATGACCTTTGCCTGGTACGGCCACCTCAAGAACATGCAGGGCAAGGCGTGGTACGTGGCCGCGCTGGTGAGCTGGGGCATCGCGCTGTTCGAGTACCTGCTGCAGGTGCCGGCGAACCGCATCGGCGCCACCGAGCTGAACCTCGCCCAACTCAAGATCATGCAGGAAGTGATCACGCTGCTGGTGTTCGTGCCCTTCGTCGTGCTCTACATGAAGCAGCCGCTCAAGCTTGACTATCTGTGGGCGGCCTTGTGTATGCTCGGCGCGGTCTATTTCATCTTCCGCAACTGACGCGCGCTCAGGGGATCGCAACGCATGCTGGACAAGGCACGCTACATCGTCGTCGAAGGCCCGATCGGCGCCGGCAAGACCTCGCTCGCCCGCCGCCTGGCCGAGCGCCTGCAGGCCGAAGCGGTGCTCGAGCAGGCCGAACTCAACCCCTTCCTCACGCGCTTCTACCAGCAGTCGGAGCGCTGGGGACTGGCGACCCAGCTCTCCTTCCTGTTCCAGCGCATCGACCAGCTCGCCAGCCTTGGCCCGATCGCGGGCGAACGCCGGGTGGTCGCCGATTTCCTCTTCGACAAGGACCGCCTGTTCGCCGAGCAGAACCTCTCCGCCGACGAGCTCGCACTCTACCGCCGTGTGCACGACGGCCTGCAGCCGGCCGATGCGCCACGCCCCGACCTGGTGATCTACCTGCAGGCACGCCCCGACACGCTGATGGAGCGCATCCGCAAGCGCGGCCTCGACGCCGAGCGTCGCATCACCGAGCTCTACCTGCAGCAGGTCGCCGATCGCTACACGCGCTACTTCTACCAGTTCGATGCCGCGCCGCTGTTCATCGTCGACGCCGGCAAGCTCAACCCGGTAGACCGCGACGAGGACTTCGAGCTGCTGCTCGAGCGCCTGCGCGAGATGCGCAGCTACCGCGAATTCTTCGGCTACGCCGACTAGGCGCAGGCCAACTTGACGCGCGCGCCTGCGGTGCGGACTTGTGCAATGCAACAGTTTGGTAAACACTGCCGCCTCCCACAGGAGCGATGAATGAGCTATCTCCAGGACCAGAAGCCCGTCACCCTCTTCGAGCTCGGCAAGATGCGCGCCGAAGGTCGCAAGATCGCCATGCTCACCGGCTACGACGCCAGCTTCGCCGCACTGCTCGGGCGCGCCGGCGTCGATGCCATCCTCATCGGCGACTCGCTCGGCAACGTGCTGCAGGGGCAGAAGTCGACGCTGCCCGTCACGCTCGAGCACATGGCCTATCACACTGAATGCGTGGCGCGCGCTGGTGCCCGCCCGCTGATCCTCACCGACATGCCGTTCGGCACCTACCACGAGAGCCGCGAGCAAGCGATGCGCAATGCGGTCGCGCTGATGGCCGCCGGCGCACAGATGGTCAAGCTCGAAGGCGGCGAGTTCATGGCCGAGACGGTGCGCTTCCTGGTCGAGCGCGGCGTGCCGGTGTGCGCGCACATCGGCCTCACCCCGCAGTCGGTGCACCAGCTCGGCGGCTATCGCGTGCAGGGGCGCAGCGACGAGGGCGCGGCGCGCCTGAAGGCGGATGCGCTTGCGCTCGAACAAGCGGGCGCCGCGCTGATGGTGATGGAGATGGTGCCGGCCGCACTCGCGGACGAGATCACCGCCAGCCTGCAGAGCATGGCCACGATCGGCATTGGCGCCGGCGCAGCCTGTGATGGTCAGGTGCTGGTGCTGCACGACCTGCTCGGCGTCTTCCCCGGCAAGACCGCGCGCTTCGTGCGCAACTTCATGGACGGCGCGGCGAGCATCGAGGACGCGGTGGCGCGCTATGTCGCCGCGGTCAAGGACGGCAGCTTCCCGGCCCCCGAACACTGTTACTGAACACGCACATGCAGATCCACGAAACCATCGAAAGCCTGCGCAACGCGCGCGCAGGCGCAGGGCGCGTCGCCTTCGTCCCCACCATGGGCAACCTGCACGAAGGCCACATCGCGCTAATG
>JAKLLJ010000346.1 GCA_023150215.1 Thauera sp.
TTAGCCAATGCAGCGACGTCCACTCGTGCGCGCAGGCGGGCGGCCAGCAGGTACAGGCCGCCGAGCTTGCGATGCAGGAACAGTGCGTCGGCGGGCGGGGTGTGCCAGAAGTCGCGCTCCAGGCTGAGCTTGAGCCCGGCATCGCGCAGGCGCACGGCGAGGTCGCTGGCGCCGAAGTCGTAGGCGCCGGTGTGGCACAGCGGCTCGCAGGCGGTGGCGAAGAGGTCGAGCACCGCGTCGCGCTGGTGGGCGTGGAGCTTGTCCTGGAAGTAGCCGATCTCCTGCGCAGCGGTGCCCATCGCCGCACGGTCGCCGCGGATCGCGCCCGCCATCAGGCGACGGTAGGCCTCGACCACGGTGGCGGAATACGCTCGGGTGGCGCCGAAGTCGAGCAGCACCAGGCGTTCGCTCGCCGTATCGAAGCGGTAATTGGCAAAGTTCGGGTCGGTCTGGATCAGGCGGAACTCGAACAGCTCGCGGAACAGCAGGCCGATCAGGCGGCTGGCGATGCGGTCGCGCAGCGGCTGTGCGGCGTCGGCGAGCGATTCCACCGCCACGCCGTCCACCCAGCTCATCGCGAGGATGTCGCTGCGGGTGAGCGCGGCCACCGGCTGCGGCAGCACGAACTCCACCGCGTCGGCGAGCAGGGCGCCGAAGCGCTGCAGGTTGTCGGCCTCACAGCGGTAGTCGGCCTCGTCGCGGAGCTGACGCTTGGCCTCCGCGAGCAGCGGTGCGAGGTCGAGCGACCGGGGCAGCAGGCCGGACACGCGCAGCAGGATGGCGACGTTGTCCACATCGCTGTCGATGCTGCGGCGCACGCCGGGGTACTGCAGCTTGATCGCCAGCTCCTCGCCGGCGCGGGTGCGCGCGCGATGCACCTGGCCGATCGAGGCCGCCGCGCAGGGGGTGAAGGAGAAACGCTCGAAGCCCTCTTCCCAGCCCTTGCCCCAGTGCGTCTCCAGTACCTGCACCACCTGGCTCATCGGCATCGTGCGCGCGTCCTCGCGCAGGCGGGCGAGGATCTCGGCGAGCTCGGGCGGCAGCAGGTTGCCGGCGTCCATCGACATCAGCTGGCCCACCTTCATCGCCGCGCCACGCAGCTGCGCGAGCTGTTCGGCAACTCGGCGGGCGTTGGCGGGGGTGAGCACGAGCTCGCTCACCTTCGGCCGCTTGCCGGCGGCGAGCTGGCGCGCACCCTCGGCGAGCATGCCGCCCGCCACCCCGGTGGCGAGACTGCCCAGGCGGGCGAGACGGGACAGGCGGCCGCCCGGTACCACGGCGCTGCGCGCGGCATCCGCGACGGGAAGGCTCGGGTCGATGGCGCTGGCGGCGGTGTTCATGGCGTGCTCCTCGGTGGAGATTCGGGCCGGGCTCGGGTGGGCAGGTGCAGACTTCAGTACGGCCATTGCACGAAGGCGCCGCTGATCAGCGCGATGCAGGCGACGGTGGTGAGGCGCAGGCGCAGCGGCAGATACCACTCGGGCAGACCGGCCACGCGCGCCAGACGGCGGTCCTGCACGTAGTGCAACACGAAGCCGAGCACCAGCAGCACCGCGGCGTCCGACGGCACCAGCAGCAGCGCCGGCCAGGCAATCAGCGAGGGCACCACGCTCCACAGCAGGCTGCGCACGCGAGTACGTTCGTCCAACCCGGGCAGCGCCATCGCGAACCCCCAGTGCAGCGCGCACACGAAACTGAGGATCACGGCGCCGTAGGCGAACAGCGCGTCGCTCCAGGTGATGCCATGGTGGGCGTCGAGCAGGCTGGCGGGGGCGAGCACCACGAAGGGGATCAGGCCGGCGTAGCCGAGCCGGTTGGCGGTGCGGCGGACGGAGTCGGGAAGCAGGACGTTCATGATCGCGGCTCGCGGGGGAGGAAGAAGGGCAGGCTTGGGGGCGGAGGGACAGAGCGGAGTCCGGGGTGGGCGTCGTGGCCGGCCCCGCCGGCCCTGCGCCGCCAACGGAGGCTCGGAGTCGGCTTGCGCGACTTGGCCATGCACGCCCCGCGCTTGAGTTCATCTTATGAAGCCAATCCTATTTTGTCCAGGACAAAAAGAGTATATTCAAGCTCGTGTCCAACTCCCCCTTCCTCCCGGATCGCCCATGAACGCCAATCCACACCTTGCAATCATCGGCGCCGGGATTGCCGGCCTGGCCTGCGCGCGCAGCCTCGCCGACTCCGGAGTCCGCGTCACTGTCCTCGACAAGAGTCGCGGCCCGGGCGGGCGCACGAGCACCCGCCGCGGCGAGGGCTGGGCCTGCGACCACGGCGCGCAATACTTCACCGCGCGCCACCCGGACTTCATCGAGGAACTCGCGGCCTGGCAGGCGGCGGGGGTGGCGGCGCCGTGGCCGGCGCGCCTCACCGTCTTCGACAGCGACGGCCGCCGCGGCGTGCACGGCGAGGAGGCGCGCTTCGTCGGCACGCCGCGCATGACCGCGCCCGCCCGCCACCTGGCGCGAGGCCTGGACCTGCGCGTGCAGCTGACGGTGAGTGCGCTGCAGCGCTACCCGCACGGCTGGGAGATCGCCACCGCCGAGCGCGGGATGCTGCCCGAGGCCTTCGACGGCGTGCTGCGCGCGGTGCCCTCGCCGCAGGCGGTGCCGCTGCTGCTGCCCTTGTCGCCGGCGCTCGCCGCGACGGCGCAGGCGGCGCGGCAGCGGGCGGCGCCAGCGGCCGCGCCGTCGAGCCCGTGACGGT
>JAKLLJ010000347.1 GCA_023150215.1 Thauera sp.
CACCTACGCGCAGCAGGCGCGCATCACCGCCGGCGACTCGATCTTCATCGACGATCTCGCCATGCAATGCCAGCTCGTGGCCGCCAACCACATCCGCATCGGCAAGCGTGCGCGCGGCCAGATCCTCGGCGGACATTGCCGTGCGAGCCTGTCCATCCATGCGCGCACGATCGGCGCCAGCAACCATATCCGCACAGAACTCGAAATCGGCATGGACAGCGGCCTGGAAGCGGCACTCAAGGAGAAGGCGGGCGCGCGCGACGCGCTCGAGAACCGCCTGCTCGAGATCGGCAAGATGCTCACCTTTGCCGATCGTAACCCGGACCGCGTGACCCCCGAGATGATCGCCCGCGCGGAGCAGACGGCAAGCGCGATCTCGGCCGACATCGAGACCCTGCGCGGCGAGGAAGACGACTTGAACCACCGCCTGGCGCTGACCCGCCAGGCACGCGTCAATGCCGAACGCGATATGTTCGAAGGCAGCTTCGTGATCATGGGCGACCAGAAACTGCGCGTGCCCCACGATCGCGGCGCGACGACGGTGCGCCTCGAGGGTCATGGGCTGGGCGTATTCGCCCTTGAAGACGACAGCCGTTTCGACGAGCCGGAGCGGCCTGCCGCGAGCGCCGAAAAAGATACCGCACACTGAGCAGCGGAGCCGCAAGCGCGGCCCCGCCACAAACCCTGATTACTTCAGGGCGGCGAGCGCGGCGGCGTAGTCCGGCTCTTCCTTGATCTCGGGCACCCGCTGTGCGTAGCTGACCTTGTCGTTGGCATCGATCACCACCACCGCGCGCGCGGTGATGCCAGCGAGCGGGCCGGAGGTGATCGCCACGCCGTAGTCCTGCGCGAATTGCGGGTTACGGAAGGTCGACAGCGTTTGCACGTTCTGCAGGCCTTCGGTCTCGCAGAAACGCTTGGCAGCGAAGGGAAGGTCGGCGGAGACCACCAGCACCACGGTATCGGCCAGCTTGCCGGCTTCCTCGTTGAACTTGCGGGTGGAGGTCGCGCACACCGGAGTATCGAGGCTGGGCACGATGTTCAGCACCTTGCGCTTGCCGGCGAAGGCGTCGAGGCCGACATCGGCGAGGTCGGCGCCGGTCAGCTTGAACACCGGCGCGGCATCGCCGGCCTGCGGGAAACGGCCCGCCACGTCGATCGGATTGCCGCCGAGGGTCACTTTGCTCATGGTTTTCTCCTTTGGTTGAGGTCGTCGCCGGCCTGTTCGAGAACAGCCGGCTGATCCGCCCACTAGCCTACACCAAGCCAGTGAAAGCTGCCGCCAGGCGCAGGCCGATGCCAGGGTGATCGCATGAACGGCCGTCCTGCTGCGGCCCTCCTCCGGCACAGGGCAAAAGCTCGCCGCTTGCGACCACGACCGTGCCTCGCCATCACGCAGACGGCGGCGGCCTGATCTATGTTGAAGATCAGCGTAACCCGATGGAGCGTCGCCATGGAGCCGGTGGATCTGTTCTACAGCTACGCGCACGAGGACGAAAAGCTGCGCGACGAACTCGACGGCCACCTCGCGCTGCTGCGGCGCAAGGGCGTGATCCGCCCGTGGCACGACCGCGGCATCGTTCCGGGGCAGAAGTGGGACGAGGCGATCGACGCCCGGCTCAGCACCGCCGACCTGATCCTGCTGCTGGTGAGCATGGACTTCCTGAATTCGGACTACATCTGGGGCAAGGAGCTTGCCACCGCGATCGCGCGCGCTGAACGCGGCGACGCCAGCGTGGTGCCGGTGCTGCTGCGCGCGGTGGACATCGAGGGGGCGCCTTTCGCGCAGTTGCAGGGCCTGCCCACCGACCTGCGCCCGGTCACTTCCTGGCCCAACCGCGACGAGGCGTGGACCGATGTTGCCAAGGGTATCCGACGCGCAGTCGAGGCCATCCAGCAGCGCTGGGCGAGCACACCACCGCCCGCCGCAGCCCCGCCAGGCCGCTTCGGGATGGCAACCGCCACTGCGACGGCGACCGCCGCGGCGCCGGACGAGCGTGCCGGCGCGACAGGCATGCTGCGCAGCGCCCGCAGCGTGCAACGGCCGCCAGCTCGGGATGGCGCGCGCGAGGCCGCCACCGACGCCCTCGTGCAGCGCATGATCGGTGGTTTCGCCAGCGAGCTATCGGTCGCGGCACGCCTGCGCAGGGTCGCCGACATCGGCAGTGCTGAAGCCGAGGACATCGCCCTCGCACTGATCGACATGCCCGCACAGAAGCGGGTGCTGTGGGTGGACGACCAGCCCGAAGGCAACCGCCACGAAGTCGCTGCGCTGGCGAAACTGCAGATCGAGGTCGTCAGCGTGCGCAACACGGATGAAGCGCTGGCGCGCCTGGACGCCGACCGGGAAGACTTCGATCTGGTGCTGTCGGACTGGAGCCGTGCGGAAGCCCTGGACGGCATGCCGAGCGCCGGGCTGAAGCTGCTGCGCGCGCTCGCTGCACACCGGCGGCGCCTGCCGGTGATCTTCTATCACGGCGAACTCGACCCCGCGCGACGCGCGACGCGGCGCACCACGCTGCTGCACGCCGGCGCTTTCGGCGAAGCGGTGAGCCCGGGCGAGCTGCTCGCCCTGATCGGTCGCGCACTCGCAGCCGGCTGAAACTTGGCGCAGCTCAGCCACCGCGCCGGTGCGCGGCGCGGCGCGGGATCAGCGCATCGCCTGCAAGCGGGCGATGCGCTCCTGGGTTGAGGGGTG
>JAKLLJ010000348.1 GCA_023150215.1 Thauera sp.
CCTGACGGGCGCGAGATCTGGGTCAACTTTGCCTTCCCCGACAACGGCTGGGTGCAGGTCATCGACACCGTCAGCGGCCTGGTGACCGCCACGCTGCAGCCGGGGCGCGGCATCCTGCACATGGAGTTCCTCTCCAAGGGCCATGAGATCTGGATGTCGGCACGTGACGACAACAAGGTCGTGATCTACGACACGGCGACCAAGCAGCCGATCGGCGGCTTCGATGCGCTGAGCCCGAGCGGCATCTTCTTCACCACGCGCGCTGCGCGCACGGGCTTCTGATGCCGCGCCAGCTCGTCCTGCCGGAGGCGGTCGATGCCGTCGCCTTCCGCCTGCTCAACGAATGGCAGCGCGACTTCCCGCTTGTGCCGCGCCCCTTCGCGCGCATCGCCGAGGTCGTCGGCGGCAGTGAGGGGGGCGTGCTTGCCAGCTACCGCCAGATGGCGGCGCAGGGCCTGGTGAGTCGCGTCGGCGCAGTGTTTGCACCGCGCCGACTGGGAGCGAGCGCGCTCGCCGCGCTGGCGGCGCCGCCCGAGCGCCTGGAAGAGGTCGCGGCGCGCGTCAGCCGCGACCCCTCGATCAACCACAATTACCAGCGCGAGCATCGCTACAACCTGTGGTTCGTGGTCACCGCGGCCTCGCGCATGCACCTTGATGAGGTGGTCGCCGGCATCGAGCGCGACACTGGCTGCGCGGTGATCGTGCTGCCGCTCGAAGAAGAGTTCCACATCGACCTTGGTTTCGACCTCAAGGAGGGTGGCCAGGCACGCCGGGCCTGCGGGGCGACGACGACCGGTGAGCCGATTGCGCTCGCCAATGGCGACCAGGGGTGCACGCTGCCGGAGCTGGAGCGCCAGCTGATCGCCGCGCTACAGGGCGGGCTGGTGCTCGAGTCGCGCCCGTTCGCACGCCTGGCGGCGACAGTGGGGCTGGACGAGACCGCGGTGATCGCCTGCATCGAGGGCTGGCTCGGCGATGGCCTGATACGCCGCTTCGGCGTGGTGGTGCGCCACCACGAGCTCGGCCTCGAAGCCAACGCCATGTGCGTGTGGGACGTGCCCGACCACGAAGTCTCGGCGCTCGGCCGCCAGCTCGCACGCGAGGCTGCAGTCACGCTGTGCTACCGGCGCAGCCGGGTGCAGCCCGACTGGCCCTACAACCTTTATTGCATGATCCACGGCAGCGCGCGTGAGGAGGTGCTCGCAGCGCGCGAGCAACTGGCCGTGCGGCTCGGGCTCGACCGTCATCCGCATGCGGTGCTGTTCAGCTGCAAGCGCTTCAAGCAGACCGGTGCGCGTTACCTGGGTGCGAAGGATCTGGTCAATGTCTGAACCCGAAAATACCACGGCCGCCGCTCGGCGCGGCGTCGCTGCAAGACGCGCGCCCGACGACACCGATCGCCGCCTGATCAACGCCCTGCAGGGCGAATTCCCGCTCTCCGAAACCCCGTTTGCCGACATCGGCGCGGCGCTCGGTCTCGCCGAGGCCGAGGTCATCGCGCGTCTGCAGTCGCTCCTCGATGACCGCGTGCTCACCCGCTTCGGGCCGATGTTCCAGATCGAGCGGATGGGCGGCGCCTTCTGTCTGGCAGCGATCGCGGTGCCCGAGGCGCGCTGGGCCGAAACGGTGGAGGCGGTCAATGCCTTCCCCGCGGTGGCACACAACTATCGCCGCGAGCACGCGCTCAACATGTGGTTCGTTCTTGCCACCGAGACACCTGCCGGCATCGCCGACTGCGCCCGCCACATCGAGGAGGCCACCGGGCTGGTCGTGCATCTGTTCCCGAAGGAACGCGAATACTTCGTCGAGATGAGGCTGGAGGCTTGATGACGCACGGGATACCCGACAAGGGAGCGCTCACGCGACCGGCCGAGCGCGGCGCGCCAGTGGCGAGCGCGGCGGCGGACGCCGAGCGCGCGGCACTGACTGAACTCGACCGCCGCATCGTGCTCTCCACCCAGGGCGGTTTGCCGCTGACGGCCCGACCCTACGCCGCGGTGGCCGAAACACTCGGCGTGCCCGAGGCGGTGGTGCGCGCGCGCCTCGCCGTGATGCTCGCCGACGGGCGCATCCGCCGCATCGGCGCGGTCCCCAACCACTACGCGATCGGCTACACCGCCAACGGCATGAGCGTGTGGGACATCGACGACGCGCTGATCGACGCCGTCGGCGAGCGCGTTGGCGCGCTCGACTTCGTCACCCACTGCTACCGCCGCCCGCGCCACCTGCCGGACTGGCCCTACAACCTCTTCGCGATGGTTCATGCCGCCAGCCGCGAGGCCGCGCTCGAGCGCGTGGAAGAGATCGCTGCGCTGATCGCCAGCGAATTCCCCGGCGCCTGCCGCAGCCGCGACGTGCTGTTCTCGGCCGGAATCCTGAAGAAGACGGGCTTGCGGATCGGCGGATAAGCCCGGCACGCGCAACGGAGCCCCCTGTAGGAGCGCCGGCAGGCGCGAACAGGGCGCTCGAGCTCAGATGCGGCGATCCAGGCGTGCGAGCACACGCTCGCGGCCGAGCACTTCCAGCACCGCATCGATCGCCGGCGTCTGCGCCACGCCGAGCACCGCCACCCGCAGCGGGATCGCCACCTGCGGCATCTTCAGGCCGTGCTCGGCCATGGTGTCCTTGATCGCCTGCGACAAGCTCGCCTTGTTCCACTCCGCCGCGGCCAGCCGCACACGCAGGCTGGCGAGC
>JAKLLJ010000349.1 GCA_023150215.1 Thauera sp.
GACAAGCGCTTGGGCGGGTGGAACAAGGAGAAGGCCGAGCTCGACGCGCGGCTCGCCGATCCCGCGCTGTACACCGGCGCGCAGGCGGGCGATGTGCCGGCGCTCAACAAGCGCCAGGCCGAGCTGGCCGCACGCATCGAGGAGGCCGAGCTGCGCTGGCTGGAGCTGCACGAGGCATTGGAGGCGATCCCGGCGGATTGAGGGCGCCGAGTTGCCCGTTCGCGCCTGCCGGCGCTCCTACAAAGGCCGTCGCGATTTTTTGTAGGAGCGCCGGCAGGCGCGAACGGGCGGCAGCCACGACGTTTCGTCGAAGCGCCGGCAGCCGCGATGTGCCGTTAGCCGCGACGTTTTTGTAGGAGCGCCGGCAGGCGCGAATGCGGCTTCGTTCAATACTGCGGTCGTCGATCTCCCCGGCCGACGCCTCAGGGATACACCACTTCCACCGCATCCGCCGACAGCCACTCGCGCAGCCCCTCCAGCAGAGCGTCGTCCAGCCGCACCCGCCAGCCCTCGCCGAGAGGCAGATCGGCCTCGGCGGTGGCGTTGCGGTAGGTCACGCGGATCGGGCAGCCGCCGTCTCGGAAGGGTTCGAGCAGGGCCTGCAGCTTGCCGGCTGCAGCCAGCACACCGCCGCTCGCGCCCACCTCGCCGTTGATGCGCAAGGACAGCGCGCGCGCGAAACGGCCCCGCGCCTCGCCCAGCGTCAGCAGACGGTCGGCAGTGATGCGCAAGCCGCCCGAGAAATCGTCGTTGCTCACCTTGGCCTCGACCACCAACACCTCGTCGGTGACGATCTTGCCGCGGCTGGCCTCGAGCACCTCGGAATACACCGTAACCTCGCGCGGCTCGGTGCCGTCGTCGAGCAGCACGAAGGCCATCTTGCCGCGGTTGCCGACCTTGGTGCGCTGCTCCATCACCACTCCGGCCAGCATGGTGATGTCGCGCGAAGGCTCGAGCTGCGCCAGCGTGCGACGCACGAAGCGGCGCACCTCCGGCTTGAAGGCGTTGAACGGATGGCCGGAGAGGAAGAAGCCGATTGCAAGTTTTTCTTCCTTCAGGCGCTCGCGCTCGCTCCATGGACGGATCTTCGCGAACTCGGGCGCGGCGCCCGCGGCCTCCGGCATCAGGTCGAACAGCCCGCCCTGCATCGCATTGGCGGCCGCCTGCTCGGCCGCGTCCATCGCCAGCGCCACGGTCGCCATCAGCTGCGAGCGGTCCAGCCCCTTGTGGCCTGCCAGGGCATCCATCGCACCAGCGCGGATCAGCGCCTCGATGACGCGGCGGTTGACCATGCGCCGGTCGACGCGTTCGCAGAAATCGAACAGGTCGCGGAAGATGCCCGCCTTCTGCCGCGCCGCCAGGATCGCGCGCACCGCAGGCTCGCCCACGCCCTTCACCGCGCCCAGGCCGTAGCGGATGGTCTTGCGATCGACCGGCACGAAGCGGTAGTCGGACTCGTTGACGTCCGGCGGCAGCACCTTGATGCCGTTGGCGAGCGTGTCCTCGTAGAAGATCTTGACCGTGTCGGTGTTGTCCAGGTCGGACGACATGGTCGCCGCCATGAAGGCCGCGCAGTGGTGCGCCTTGAGCCAGGCGGTGTGGTAGGTGACGACCGCATAGGCCGCGGTGTGCGACTTGTTGAAGCCGTACTCCGCGAACTTGGTCATCAGGTCGAAGAGCTGCTCGGCGAGCGCCGGATCGTATCCCTTGTGCTTCGCGCCCTCGGCAATGGTGGCGCGGTGCTTGGCCATCTCGTCGGCCTTCTTCTTGCCCATCGCGCGGCGCAGCATGTCGGCGCCGCCCAGGGTGTAGCCGCCGATGATCTGGCTGATCTGCATCACCTGTTCCTGGTACACGATCACGCCGTAAGTCGGCTCCAGGCAGGCCTTGAGGTCGGGGTGGAAGTAGTCGATCTCCTGCTGGCCCTTCTTGCGCAGGATGAAGTCGTCCACCATGCCCGAGCCGAGCGGACCGGGCCGGTAGAGCGCGAGCACCGCGATGATGTCCTCGAAGCGGTCGGGCGCGAGCTTCTTGAGCAGCTTCTTCATGCCGTCCGATTCGACCTGGAAGATCGCCGTGGTGTTGGCGTCCTTGAGGATCTGGTAGGCGGCGGGATCCTCGAAGCCCAGGCTCATCAGGTCCGGACGGCTGCCCTCCAGGCGCGCCACGTACTCCAGCGCGAGCTCGATGATGGTCAGGTTGCGCAGGCCGAGGAAGTCGAACTTGACCAGGCCCACGGCTTCGACGTCGTCCTTGTCGAACTGCGACACCGGCGTGGCGTCGTCGCCGTCGGCGATGTAGAGCGGACAGAAGTCGGTGAGCTTGCCGGGCGCGATCAGCACGCCGCCGGCATGCATGCCGACGTTGCGCGAGAGGCCCTCGAGCGGCTGCGCCAGCCCCCACAGGGTCTGGATGGCCTCGCCGTCGTTGCCGTCCTTCATCATCTCGCCGATCTGCGGCTCCATCTCGTAGGCTTTGTTGAGCGAGACGGGCTTGGCGCCCTCGATCGGGATCAGCTTGGAGAGGCGGTCGCACAGGCCGTAGGGCAGATCGAGCACGCGGCCAACATCGCGCACCACCGCCTTCGAGGCCATGGTGCCGAAGGTGGCGATCTGGCTCACCGCGTCCTTGCCGTAGCGCTCGCGCACGTACTCGATGACGCGGTAGCGGTTATCCTGGCAGAAGTCGATGTC
>JAKLLJ010000034.1 GCA_023150215.1 Thauera sp.
CGGCGATCTGCGCGAGCGGCTCGGCGAGCTCTTCGCGCAGGATGGCGGGCGTGCCGGTGTGCGGCAGGCTGGCGATCGCGTCGCGGATCTGCTGCAGCTCGCGCAGCGTCGTCTCGAGCCCCTGCTCCAGCGCGAGCTTGAGCTCGGCGGCCCACTTGAGGCTGTCGAACAGCGCCGACTCTTCCTTGCCCAGGCGCTGCGGGGCGTCGGAGGCGTCGGTGAGCAGCAGGTCGGTGATGTCGCGCGACAGGGCGTCGAGGCGGTCCTCGCCGGGCAGGCCGAGGCCGCGCAGCTTCTCGGCCAGTGGTGCGTAGCGCTGCTGCAGGTTGGGGAAGAGCTTGATGGTGGCCTTGCTGATGGCGTCTTCGAGCGGCACCACCATGTCGCCCGAGAGCTCGGTGAGGCGCATCGAGGCGAGCGCCAGCATGGCCATGGAGGGCTTGTCGTCGCGCAGCGCGACGCCGACGTTCTTGAAGCTGTTGTTGGTCTTGAGGGCTTCGATGGCCTGCTGGCCGTTGACGCTGATCTCGTGCCCGCCGGCCTTGAGCTTGAGCTCGCCGGCGACCAGCATCGCGGCGACGAGGTAACGCAGGGTGTCGGCCGACCAGCCGAAAGGGGCGTCGCCAAAGCGGTCGGCCAGGGCCTTGCCTTCGATCACGCCCACGCGGTCGATGGCGTCGCGGATGCTGACCAGCGCCTTGTGGTCGACGCGGATGCTCGGCTTGCCGCCCTGGGTGTGGACGAGGCCGAGCGGGTCGATCTGCGAGGTGATGCCGGCGAGGTTGCCGGTGCGCAGGAAGCGCTCGGCGAGGTCGGTGCCGACGCGCACCGGGGCTTCGCCGTAGCGGTCGAAGACCTGCTCGGCCACGGTGGCGAGGTGCTTGCGGGCGGCGTCGTGCAGGTCGTTCGACAGCCCCTCGACCGCGCTGGCCTGGCCGCGGAACAGGAAGGAGCCCTGCAGCAGGCTGCGGCGGGTCAGGCGCTCGAGCTCGGCGGTGAGGCGGTTCGCGCGGTCGAGCTGGCCGTTGCAGTACTCCTTGACCTCCTGGTCGGGCTCGTTGCGGTACTTATTGGCGATCTCGCGGCAGCGGAAGATCTCGGCGGTGAGCTCGTCGATCTCGGGCGTGCTGCGACCGACCAGGAAGATCTGGTACTTGGCCGAGGGGTGGCGGGACTCGTCCAGCAGGCGGCTGCGGGCGGCGTCGTAGTCCTTGGGGTCGGTGAGTTCGACGATGGTCTGGATGGTGTTGCGGTCGCCGGCGAGCGCGGTGAGTAGGCCACCCGCAGCCTGCGCCTTGAGACCGGTCTGCACCGCCAGCGAGTTGTGCAGTTGCGTGGTGGGCAGCGGCGAGAAGACCTCGGTGAGCGCGGTGTTGGCGATGCGCTTGAGCTCGACGCCGCGCAGGCCGATCTGGCTGCGCTCCTGTTCGATGTCGTTGAGCTTCTCGCTGAAGAAGCACAGCGCGCCGTCCTGCTCGCCGAAGGGCACGATCGGGTCGGTGATCAGTTGCTCGATGGCCTGGTCGATGGCGGCCGCCTGGCTCGCGCCGCTGACGCTGTCGTGCATCAGGCTGGCGACGTTCTGGCGGGTGAGCGGCAGGTTGTTGAGGATCTGCAGGATGGCGACCGTCCTGGCGATGTTCTGGTGCAGCGGCGAATCGGCAAAGCGGATGCGGCAGACGGTGTTCACCGCCTTGTGCAGGCTCGGTTCGGCGCGATGGATGTCCTTTTCCAGGGCGTCGTAGAGGGTGACGGTGGTGGCGAGCCAGCCGACCGGCTGGTTGGCGACCGGGGTGCGGCCGCTTTCGGCATCGATCAGGATGTCCTGGATGACCTTGATCGCCGAGCGCAGGCCGATGCCGCCGGTGGAGCGCGCCAGTGCGCCCAGCAGGTGCAGCAGGATGTCGAAGTGCGCGGGCAGGAAGGGGTAGAGATCGACGAAGGTCTTGCGGTCGAAGTCGGCCCCGAAGGCGCGGGCGTCCTCGAGCTTGGTGTGGTGGCGCAAGGCCTGGCCGTGCTGGTCGAAGAGCGCGCCGAGCGCAGCGGCGCCCTCTGCGGACTTGCCGAGCAGGCGGGTGAAGCAGATCTCCTTGATGTCGTTGGCTTCGAGGTCGATCTGGATCGGGAAGCGGTCCTTGAGCTTGAAGAGCTGCGGCGAGTTGAGCGAGGCGCGCGGGTCGTCCTCGGTGAGCGTCTGCTGCGCGGTGCCGATGATCCACACCTTGCCGTTGCCGAGCGCCTTGAGGTTCTTGGCGAGGCCGTCGAGGTTGAGGATGAGGTTGGGGCGCGAGCCGACGTACTGGCCGACTTCGTCGATGATGAAGACGAGGTAGTCCTTGCCCGAGGCCTCGCGGGCGATGTCGAGCATCTCCTGGACGCGGTCGTTCTCGAAGCGGATGACCTCGGTCGCCGTGGTGGAGAAGGCGGCGTCGGTCTTGAACAGGTTCGGGTAGAGCTGATGCGCAATGCCGGGGATGAGGCTGTCGACGACGAGCTCGTCGTTGCGGTAGCTCTGCCAGGGCTCGCCCCCGGTGGCCGCGGCGAACAGGTCGAGGAACTCCTGGTAGCGGCCTTCCTTCTTCAACCGACGTTCGAGCGCCGCCACCTTGAGGTTGCGCGAATAGCCCGCCCACTGCAGCACCTTGTAATAGAGGACGGTCGACACTTCCTCCATCGTCGCCCCTGCGAGCTGTTCGCTGGCCAGGTCGAGCAGCAGCACTGCCGCCGGGAAGCGCTTGGCGACCGTGCTCAGCAGTTGCCGGGTCTGTGTGCGCTTGAGACGGTCCTGCAGATGCTGGATGAAGGGCACGCCGTCGATCTTGATGCGGTCGTCGAAGGCGAGGCCCAGGTACTTGGTGAACGAGCTCTTGCCCGAGCCGTAGAAGCCGGACACCCACACGCCGACCTCGTTCTCGCCGCCGGCGTCCATCGCCGCCTGCATCTTGAGCAGCAGTTTGTTGAACTGCTCGTCGATGCTGTCGGTGACGACGTACTCGGTGATTTCCTTCTTGAGCCGCTCTTCCTGCGACACGCCGTAGGCGATCACCTTCTCGATGCTGCGGTAGATGTCCTTGCCGGGGTCGAAGAGTTGTCTGATTTCCATGGGAGTCTCTCAAGCCTTAGCCACCGACGTGGACCGAGCGGTAGTTGCCGTCCTCGGGGTAGAAGCCGAGGAAGCGGAGGCGGGTCTTTCCGGTGCGGACGCCGGGATAGAGGAAAACGGTGGGCACGTGGAACTTGCCCTGGAGCTGGCCTTCGATGACGCCGATGCGCAGGTAGGGGTGGAGCGCTTCGAGATCGGTGACCAGCAGGATCGCCTTGGGCTTGCCTTCGAGGGTCTCCAGCTTGGCTTCCAGGCGTTTCTGCAGCGCACCACCAGCCACGGCATTGGCGAGCGAGCCGTTGGTCTTGTCCCAGGCGAGCGGCGCCTTCTGGTCGGCGACGAGCCAGATCTTGCGCATCGGGGCCTTGGCCAGGATGTCGGTGATCTCGTCGGCGATCGAGAAGCGGTGGACGTCCCAGCCGTCGTTGGCGAGGCGCCTTTCCCAGGCAAACTGGCGGCGCTTCACGTCGAGGATCTGTTCCGGGTGGAAGACCAGGTAGAAGATCGGCTCGAAACTCGCATGGCCGAACTCGCGACCGTGGCGGATGCGTTCGATGAGCTCGTTGAAGTCGTTATCGAGTGATGACATCGCTCAACTCGTCCAGGGTTTTACAGGTCCAGCCGACGTGGACCACATCGCCCGCCGACTGCAGGATCAACAGGCCCTGCAGCGACAGGCGCTTGAGCAGATCGCGCACATCGTCGGGGGTGAGGCCGAAGAGCTGCCAGTCCTCGTGGGTGAGGAGCTGGTTGTCGCCCAGGCCTTGAAAATGCAGGTCGTAGGCGAGGTAGGCCGCCACCTTGGTGTGCAGCCGCAGCGGCTGGATGGGGCGCGGGCCGCGGCCATTGCCGCCGAGCAAGTCGTAATCGGCGCAGCAACCAAGCAGGTAAGTGGCGACACGGCGGATGGTGGTGTCCGACCACGGCTTTTGCGTGCGGCCGGCGCGCATGGCGGCGATGACGAATTCGCGCGCATCGTCGAGGGTGAGCGCGTCACGGCCGGCAGCGTAGCGCGGCCAATAGACCGCGCGGATGAAGTCGGCGAGCACCAGGTTGGCGCGGGCGGTGTGGATGAGCAGGAGTTGATTGAATTCCGCGCGGGCGAGGTGAGGGGCCAGGCGCTTGAGCACGGCGGCGGTATTCGGGCTGCGCAGGTAGCGCGGTGCGAAGCACTCGGCGACGATGTTGCGCAGGCGCCGGGCGGTGACGAGGGGGAAGCGGCCGGAGTCGAGCGCACGCTCGGTCAGCGCCGCGACGCTCAGCCCGGGCTCGTGGAGTTCCAGCAATTGCCGAGTTTCGGTGATCAACCCCAGCCCGGCCTGGAGCTGGGTGGTGTAGAAGCGCCCTTCTGCCATTACGCCTCTCGCAGATAGGGATAGGTCTTGATCCCCTTGCTGAAGGCGTCGTGGTACAGGCCGGCGATGGCCTTCAAGGCCTCGTCGAGCGCGTCGTTCCAGTCGCCGACGACGATCGGGCCTGCATCGGCTCGCGCCGCCGGACCGATCGCAGCCAGCCGCGCCAGCGCCTGCTCGCGACTCGCGATGTGCCCACCGATCTGCGCCTCGAACTGCGGATCCATCAGCACGCTCGCCACCGCCTGCTCGAACACTTCGGGCAGGCGGAACAGGTGGAAGGCACGCCCCACACCAATGAATTCGTCATGGAGGCGCGCAGCGGCGGCGCAAACCCCCTGGCACTGGGCAAGAAAGCGCGAGCGGGCGAACACGGGAGCGAGAAAGGCTGCGGCCTGCGGGCCGAAGAAGCTGCTCGACCACCAGGCGGGCGCCTGCTCGCCCAGGTACCCGACCAGCACGCGCAGTTCTGCTACCGAGTGGGCGTCGTTATTCATTTTGTGTTCTTTCGGGCAAATCTGGTTATCCGCAAGCTTGTATCACAAATGCACACGGCAGCTCATGACCGATGTCGCGGTCAGCCGCTTTCCATTCTCTGGTGCGCAAACCTTCAGTACCGCATTTTTTCAGGATCACTATCCACTACGAGCAAAGGCTGATCGCTGAATCGATCTCACCCCAGCAGCGCCACCGACTTGATCTGCGCCCACATCCTGCGCCCCGGGCGCAGCGCGAGCTGCGCGCTCGAGCGCCGGGTGATGCGGGCGATCAGCGCGGTGCCGCCGGCGTCGAGGCCGACCAGGACGTGGGCGGGGGAATCGGCGCCGACCACCTCCGTCACCGTGACCTCGATCAGGTTGAGGATGCTGGTGCCCTCGACGCGGTGGTCGGCGAGGCTGACGTCGCGGGCGTGGATGCGGAAGCGCAGGCGGCGGCCGAGCGCCACCGGCTGGCGCTGCACCCACACCGCGCCGCCCGCAAAGTCGAGCCGGGTGAGGTGATCGTGGTCGTCGTGCGCGGCCACCGTGCCGTCGACCACCACGCCGGCATCCTCGGTGAAGGCGGTGGGCAGGTCGAGCCGCGCCATGGTGGCGTGCAGCTCGCCCGCAGCCATCACCTTGCCGCCGCCGAGCATGACCACGTGGTCGGCCAGGCGTACGACCTCGTCGGGCGAGTGGCTGACGTAGAGCACCGGGATGTCGAGCTCGTCGTGCAGGCGCTCGAGGTAGGGCAGGATCTCCTGCTTGCGCTTGTGGTCGAGTGCGGCGAGCGGTTCGTCCATGAGCAGGATGCGCGGGCTGGTGAGCAACGCGCGCGCCATGCCGACGCGCTGGCGCTCGCCGCCGGAGAGGCGCTCGGGCATGCGTTCGAGCAGGGCCTCGATGCCGAGCAGGGCCACCGCCTGCTCGAGCTGCACCCGGCGCGCGGCGGCCGCGATGCGGCGCAGGCCGAACTCCAGGTTGCGCCGTACCGACAGGTGCGGGAACAGGCTGGCCTCCTGAAACACGTAGCCAAGCGCGCGGCGGTGGGTCGGCACCAGGATGCCGCGCGCGTCGTCCTGCCAGCATTCGCCATTGACCACCAGCCGCCCGCGCGCCGCCGACTCCAGCCCGGCGACGCAGCGCAGCAGCGTGGTCTTGCCCGAGCCGGAATGCCCGAACAATGCCGTGACACCGCGGCCGGGCAGGCGCAGGTCGACGTCGAGGCGAAAGCCGGCGTAGTCGACCGCGAAGCGCGCCTCGATGCTCGCGGCCGGAGGGGGGGAGCCTTGGGCGGCGCCGGTCGCCGCCGTTGCCGCGGTCGAGGCGCCTGCCAGCGGATCATCGGTCATCAGCCCACCCCTGCGCCGGCGTTGCCGCGCCGCCGGCCATACAGCACCAGCAGCACCACGAAGCTGAACGCCAGCATGCCGCCGGCGAGCCAGTGCGCCTGCGCATATTCCAGCGCCTCGACGTGGTCGTAGATCGCCACCGAGACCACGCGCGTCTTGTCCGGGATGTTGCCGCCGATCATCAGCACCACGCCGAACTCACCCACCGTGTGCGCGAAGCCGAGGATGGTGGCGGTGACAAAGCCGGGGCGCGCGAGCGGCAGCACGACGGTGAAGAAAGTGTCGACCGGCCCGGCGCGCAGCGTGGCGGCGACCTCGAGCGGGCGCCGGCCGATGGCCTCGAAGGCGTTGGCGAGCGGCTGCACGACGAAGGGCAGCGAGTAGATCACCGAGCCGACCACCAGGCCGGCGAAGGAAAACGGCAGCAGGCCGAGCCCGAGCGCCGCGGTGAGACGGCCCAGCAGTCCGTCCGGCCCCATCGCCACCAGCAGATAGAAGCCGATCACGGTCGGCGGCAACACCAGCGGCAGCGCCACCACCGCGCCGACCACGCCCTTCCAGCGCGAGCCGGTGCGCGCCAGCCACCAGGCGATCGGCGTGCCGACGAGGAGCAGGATCGCGGTGCTGACCGCGGCGAGCTCGAGGGTGAGGCGGACGGCGGACCAGTCGGCGCTAGTCAGGGAGGGCATGGGCGGCAAGGGTCATCGACGAGGGCCGGCCATCGCGCCGGCGGCGGCCGTCATTGTGCCGCGCCGGACGCGGGAGTTGGAAGGTGGGCCGACGAAGCCCCGCCGGCGCTCCTACGCAAACCGCCGCGGGCCTGTAGGAGCGGCGGAAGCCGCGAACCGGGCAATTCGGCAACCGACACGCTTCACCCTCCCCGCCGCCGCGTTCGCGCCTGCCGGCGCTCCTACACCCCGCAGGCCCTGTAGGAGCGGCGGAAGCCGCGAACGCGTGCCGACCCGGGTGTCGACGCCCGCCGCCCCCGTCACGCGCGCCGTCATCGCCCCGCGGCGGGCAGCTCGAAGCCATAGCGTTGCAGCACCGCACGCGCAGGCGCGCTGCCGATGAACTCGGCGAAGGCTTTGGCGAGCGGCTTGCCGGCGGCGGCGCGGGTGAGCATGAAGCCCTGCTCGAGCGGCGCATGCAGCGCCTTGTCGATCAGCCGGTAGCCGCCCTGGCGCGCGAGTTCGGGGTTCAGCGCCAGCGACAGCGCGATGATGCCCACCGTGGCGTTGCCGGTCTGCACGAATTGCGCGGTCTGGGCGATGTTCTCGCCCTGCACCAGGCGGGGTTGCACCGCCGCCCACACGCCGGCGGCGCGCAGGGCCTCCTCGGCGCGCTTGCCGTAGGGGGCGTGGCGCGGGTTGGCGATGGCGATGCGGCCACTGGCGGGGTCGGCGAGATCCTTCAGCTCGAGCGCGCGCGCATCGCGCGTCGCGCTCCACAGCACGATGCGGCCGAGCGCGTAAGGCCGCGTCGTGCCGTGGGCAAGGCCCTCGGCCTCGAGCGCACGCGGGTAGGCGATGTCGGCGGAAAAATAGAGGTCGAAGGGTGCGCCCTGGCGAATCTGGGTGGCGAACTTGCCCGAGGAACCATAAACCACCTCGATCGTGCCGCCCGGGTGCGTGCGCTGGAAGTCGGCGACGATCTCATCGAGCGCAAACCGGAGGTCGGATGCTGCCGCCACGATGATGCGTTCCCCGGCGCCCGCCGCGGGCACGACCGACAGTGCGGCGAGCACGATGAGCGCGGCGAACAGTCGGCGGCGCAGGGGCTGGGTCATCCGGGACATGGGGGATTCGCTCATCTCATCGGGGGTGCGGCGGGGTGACGCACGGCAAGGGTTCGCGGCTTCCGCCGCTCCTACAGGGGGCTGCAGGCGTGGTGGTTTCGGTAGGAGCGGCGGAAGCCGCGAACCTTTGCCGCATGCCTGCGCGGCCCTCTCGTTCACTGCCGCACCGCGCCCAGGCGCGCCTTGACGAAGCGCCACACCATGGCAGATGCGTCGGGCCCCTTGGGGTCGCTGAAGCGTTCGCCCGCGCTGCCGCCACTCCAGGCATGGCCGAGGCCATCGACGATGCACAGCCGGACACACAAGCAGCGCCCGGCGCGAAAATCGGTCAGCGTCTGCGCATGACGGACGCCGCGCTGCACGCGGCGAGCGGCGCCCGGGCTCGCGCCGAGCGCCGCCGCCCACTGCGCAGCGGCGGCATGCGCATTAAGCGGCGACACCACGTGGTCGTCGCTGCCGTGGATGACCAGCAGGGGCGGACGCTCGGCGCGCGGCACCGCGGTCGGCGGCAGGCTGCGTCCGCGCATTGCGGCCAGCGTGCCCGCGGCGCTGTGCGCGCCGCCCGGCGCCACCCCGCCCTGCATGGCCACCGCCACGAAGCGCTGCGGATACGAGGTCGCCAGCAATGCGGCCATGCCCGCCCCCGCCGACAGGCCGGCCACCGCCACCGCGTCGCGATCCACCGGATACAGCAGGCAGGCCTGGTCGATCGCCGCCATCAAGGTGGCGGCCTCGGCGTCGGCGCGCCGGTTGCGGGTGTCGTACCAGTTCCAGCAGCCCTGCGGATTGGCCGCCAGGTCCTGCTCGGGGAACATCACCAGAAAGCGCTCCTTGGTGGCGACCCGGTCCATGCGCGTGCTGCGCGCGAACATCGACGCGCTCTGCCCGCAGCCGTGCAGCATGACCAGCAGCGGCAGGCGCTCGGTGCTGCGCACGCCCGGCGGACGGAACAGGCGGAAGCGGCGCAGCCCCGCCGGGCCGACCGCCTGCCCGGCGATCCAGTCGCCGGCGGTGCTCGGCAGCCGGTAGGGGTCTGCGATCGCCTTCACCGTGCGCGCGGCCGCTGCACCTGCAGCCCGCGCGCCGCTGCGCACGACGCGGCGGGTCATGGCCTTGGCGGCGCGCTCGAACGCGCGCGCCAGCGGGGAGCCACGGACGCGGCGGCTCACCGCCCGCCGCGCTCTTCGCGCGCGACCGCGGCGAGGTCGCGCAGGTACCACGCGGCATAGCCGTAGCCGACGAGCGCGACCAGCGCGGAGAACAGCAGTTCGCCTTCAAGGGCCTTGCCGGCGATCATATTGGTGAGGACGACGAAGCTCAGGTAGAGCGCCGCGACCATGCCGCCGAAGATGCGGATGAGGGCGAAGGTCTTGCGCTGCTTGAGGGTGGGCTGGGGCATTGGACGACAGGCGCGAGACGCGCGGAACGAAGGGGGCATGTGTCAGGGTAGCCGATTCCGCCCGCGCTGGCATCGGCCGCGTGTGCCCGGGATAATCGCGCCACCTTCACGAACGCAGGGCTTCCGCGATGCACGACCCGGCCGCTTCCCCCACCGGCGCGACCCGCACGGCCCCCTGCCCACCCGGGCCGGTGCGTTCGCCCGGCGCGACGGCCTGGCCGCCGGCGCTGCCCGGCGCCCTGCTCTTCCTGCTCGTGTTCGTCGAGGGCTTCGTGTCGCTCGGCGCCGAGATCGTTGCGCTGCGCCGGCTGGTGCCGCACGTCGGCAGCGCGATCACCGTCACCGCGCCGACGATCGCCTTCTTCCTCCTCGCGCTGGCACTCGGCTATCAGGCGGGCGGGCGGGTCGCGGGCGACTACCTGGCGCGGGTGCGGCGCAACTTCCTGCTCGCCGCCGGGCTGATCGCCGTCGGCCTGGCCGGGCCGGTGGTCGAGGCCGCTTTCGCCCACCTGCAGCCGGCGCCGGTGGCGTGGGCCGTGGTGGTGTGCGGGGTGCTGTGCCCGGTGGCCTGGCTGCTCGGCCAGACCGTGCCCATCCTCACCAATCTGCTGCGCCACGAGCGCGCCGGCGCACGCAGCGGCGCCGCGCTGTACTGGTCGACGCTGGGCTCCTTCCTCGGCGCGCTGACGCTGTCGATGGGGGTGATGCAGTGGCTGGGCGTGAGCGTGGCGGTGCTGATCTGCGCCGGCCTGCTGCTCGCCCTCGTGCCGGCGCTCGATGCAGCGGGCGCCACGCGCCGGCGCGCCGGCGCGGCGGCAGGGCTGATCGCGGTCGTCGCGCTGGTGTGCAACCTGATGCTGGCGCAGCAGACCGAGACCGCCTACGCCACCTATCGCGTCGACGCCGCCGAGATCCCCGGCTTCGAGGCAGCGCGCGTGTTCCGCATCAACGCCTCGCCGGCCTCGATCATCGACGCCGGTGAGCCGCCGCGCTACGCGCGCTACATCGAGCGCCTGCGCCGGCTGCTGCTCGACGAGATGGCCTTTCGCGGGCGCAGCGTGCTGGTGCTGGGAGCGGGCGGCTTCACCCTGTCGCACCGCGAGCCGCTGAACCACTACACCTATGTGGACATCGACCCGGCGGTGAAGGCGATCGCCGAGCGCGACTTCCTGCGCGAGCCGGTGGTGGGCGACTTCGTCGCCGCCGATGCGCGCGCCTGGGTGCGCGACACCGACCGCCGCCACGACGCGATCGTGGTGGATGTGTACAGCGCATTGACCAGCATCCCCGCCCACCTGGTGACGCGCGAATTCTGGCGTGCGACCCGCCAGGCGCTCAAGCCCGACGGCGTGCTCGCCGCCAACCTGATCCTCGACCGCGATCTCGCCAGCCCCTACGCGCGCAACCTGCTGGCGACCATCCAGGCCGAGTACGGCGCGTGCGCGGTCGAGGTGCTGTTCCGCGACCGCCCGCAGGGCAACGTGCTGGTGATCTGCACGGTCGCGACCCAACCGGCGGCACAGGCTCCACCCGCGCCCTACACCGACGAGCACAATCGCGCCGACCTCGACGTGCTGCGCGGCAAGCGCTGATCAGGCCGCCCGCGCGACGAAGCTCGCCTCGAAAACCTCCAGCGGCACCGGCCGCCCGAACAGGTAGCCCTGGTAGTCACGACAGCCGTGCGCGGCGAGAAAGGCGTACTGGGCCTCGGTCTCGACGCCCTCGGCGATCACCGCGAGGCCCAGACTGTCGCCGAGGGTAAGGATGGTGCGCACGAGGGTGGCGTCGCTGGGGTCCGACATCACGTCGCGCACGAAGGACTGGTCGATCTTCAACTGGGTGAGGGGCAGGCGCTTGAGATAGGCGAGCGAGGAATAACCGGTGCCGAAGTCGTCGAGCGAGAAGCGGATGCCGAGCGCACGCAGGCGCTCCATGCGTTCGATGACGGCGGCGGTGTCCTCGAGCAGGCTGCTCTCGGTGAGTTCGAGCTTGAGCCGGTCGGCAGGCGCACCGGTCTCCTCGAGCAGCGCCTGCACCTGTTCGGCGAACGCAGGCTGGCGAAACTGACGGGCGCTGACGTTGACCGCGAGCCGCAGGTGCGCGGTCGCCGCCCTTTTCGACCACTGCGCGAGCTGCCGGCAGGCGGTCGCCAGCACCCAGTGGCCGAGCGGCACGATGAGGCCGGTCTCCTCGGCGAGGTCGATGAAGCCGCCGGGGAAGACCAGGCCCTTGTCGGGGTGATGCCAGCGCAGCAGCACCTCGGCGCCCGAGGGCTGGCGCTGCGCGTCCACCTGAACCTGGTAGTGGAGCTCGAACTGGCCGGCACGGATCGCCTCGCGCAGGTCCGAATGCAGGGTCGCGCGCTCGGTGACCGCCGCCTGCATCGCCGGATCGAAGAAGCACACCGCGTTGCGACCGGCTGCCTTGGCCTGGTACATCGCGGTATCGGCGCGGCGCAGCAACTCGGTGGCGGTGACCCCGGGCTCGCCGAACGCGCTGATGCCGATGCTTGCCGAGCACTGGTA
Organism: Thauera sp.; assembly: GCA_023150215.1. Lineage (GTDB taxonomy): Bacteria > Pseudomonadota > Gammaproteobacteria > Burkholderiales > Rhodocyclaceae > Thauera. The sequence continues at coordinate 12,006 of JAKLLJ010000034.1, forward strand.
AGTGATCGTCTCGCCGTGGCTGCCGCGCTGCAGCGTGAAGGGGCGGTCGAGCTCCCGGCTGATGCGGTCGGCAACCGTCTTGACGTGCAGGAGCTCGTCGGTGACGTCGTCGAGATCCTCCAGGATCACCACGAACTCGTCACCCCCCAGGCGCGCCGCGGTGTCGCCCTGGCGGATGCTCAGGCTCAGCCGTGCCGCCACCTTCATCAGCAGCTGGTCGCCGGCCTCATGGCCGTGGCTGTCGTTGAGCTCCTTGAAATGATCGAGGTCGATCAGCAGCAGCGCGCCGTCATGGCGGCGGCGCGCCCGGCTGGCGAGCGCGCGCTCCAGGCGGTCGAACATCAGGCGTCGGTTGGGCAGGCCGGTGAGCGGATCGAAGAAGGCGAGCTCGTGGATCTGGCGCTCCTGGCGCTTGCGCTCGGTGATGTCCTGGTTGAAACCGAAGATGCCTACCACCTCGCCGCCGACGCGGATCGGCGCGACCAGGCACTGAAAGATGCGCGGCTGGCCGTCGACCGTGTACTCGACCTCCTGATGGACAGTCTCGCCGGCGTAGGCCCGGCCATTGCTCTGCAGCCACTCCTCGCGCAGCGCCGGGTCCTTGGCGGTATCTGCTGGGCGCAGGCCGAGCAGGTCGCCCCAATGCGCGACGGTCATCGCATTCTGCAGGATGCAACGCCCCTCGAGGTCGCGCGCCCAGTACTGGACCGGCGTGTTGTCGACCACCGCGCGCAGCAGCGATTCCTGCTCCTGCAGCGTGCGCGCCATCCGTTCGCGGACGGTGACCTCGCGCGACAGCACGTTGAAGTGCTGCGGGCGGTCAGCGCTGCGCGCCATCGGCGCGACCGACAGCTCGAACCAGCGCGTGCCGAAAGGCCCCTCGACCTTGAACACCTTGCCGGTCGAGCGCCCCTTCGCGGCCGCCTCGTGCAGGGCCTCGAGGCAGGTTTGCGCCTCTTCCGGCGGCAACACCTCGCTCAAGGTGCGCCCCAGGAACACCGCGGAGGGCGCGGGCAGCAGCTCCTCGCTCGGCGTGCGATAGGCATGGCAGCGGCCCTCGATGTCGAACTCGAACAGGGGGTCGGGCAGGGTCTGCAGGATCGCCGCATAGTCGTTCTTGAGCGCGACCAGCTCCTGCTCCTGCTGCTTGCGCTCGTCGATGTCCACCGCGAAGCCGATCACCCCGTCCAGCCGACCCTGGGCATCGAAAACCGGCTGCTTGATGTTCATGCAGCAACGCGGTGCTGGCGCCTCCGGAAAACTCAGGTACTGATCGACGACGACCGCCTGTCCGCTTTCGATGACCTGCAGATCGTTGCTGCGCAGGATCCCGGCTTGCTCCGCGGGGAACAGCTCGTGGTCGGCGCTGCCGATGACCGTGCTGCGCGGAAGGCGCAGCAGCGCACAGGCGAGATCGTTCGCATACACGTAGCGCCCGTCCAGGTCCTTCATGTAGATCGGCACCTGCAGCGTGTCGATGGCGGCCCTCAGGCGTGCGTTATCGTCCTTCATTCACTGCCCGCCCGTTGTCGATGCGTGTCGGTGCCCTGCGTTGGATAGGAATTTGTCTCATACCAATAGTCTCCGCATCGAGGGCGCCGCCTGCAACCCGGAAATGCATCAAGGTTTTCCCTGACCACGCGGCGGTGGCGAGCCGCGCAAGCGCTCGTCGCCTGCCCTGCTCCTACAATGGCGCACCGACGCCCTCGCGCGCTCACCGCCACCCCCGCGCCTACGATGACCACCCTCCGCCTCGTCCTCGGCGACCAGCTCAACGCCGCCCATTCCTGGTTCCGCACCGCACGTGCCGACGTGCTCTACCTGCTGTTGGAGGTACGCAGCGAGACCGACCCTGTGCGCCATCACGCCCAGAAGGTGCTGGCGATCTTCGCCGCGATGCGTGCCTTCGCCGAGGCGCTGCAGGCGGCGGGGCACCGCGTGCGCTACCTGAAGATCGGCGACCCCGCCAACCGCCAGGCCTTCGCCACCAATCTCGCGCTGGTGGCGGCCGAATGCTGTGCGATGCGCTTCGAGCGCATGGAGGCCGACGAATGGCGGGTGGAGCGCCTGCTCGACGAGGCCGCGCAAGCGCTCGGCCTGCCGCATGCGGTGGTCGGCAGCGAGCACTTCCTCGCCGAGCGTGCCGAACTCATGCAACGCTTCGCCGCCAAGGTGCCGCGCATGGAGTTCTTCTACCGCGACATGCGCCGCCGCCACCGCATCCTGCTCGATGGCGACGGCGGGCCGGTGGGCGGCGCGTGGAACTTCGACGCGCAGAACCGCGAGAAATGGCCGGGCGATCCGCCCGCGCCGGACTGGCCATGGCGCGGCCACGACTTGAGCGCGCTGTGGGAGGAGATCGTCGCCGCCGGTGTGCACACCATCGGCGCAGCACACGCGGACAACGTGCGCTGGCCGCTCAGCCGGCGCGAGGCGCGCGCCGGGCTGGCGCACTTCGTGGCGTACGCCCTGCCCCACTTCGGCCCCTACCAGGACGCGATGAGCACGTGCTCGCGCACCTTGTTCCACTCCGGACTGTCCTTCGCGCTCAACGTCAAGCTGCTGCACCCGCGCGAGGTGATCGACGCCGCGGTCGCCGCCTGGCAGGCGGGCACGGTCGAGCTGGCGAGCTGCGAGGGCTTCGTGCGCCAGATCCTGGGCTGGCGCGAGTTCGTGCGCGGGGTGTATTGGGCGCGCATGCCGGGCTATGCGCAGGGCAACGCGCTCGATGCCCGCCGCCCGTTGCCGGCCTGGTACTGGAACGGCGACACGAAGATGGCCTGCCTGCGCCATGCGGTCTCGCAGTCGCTCGACACCGCCTACGCCCACCACATCCAGCGCCTGATGATCACCGGCAACTTCGCGCTGCTCGCCGGCTGCAACCCGGACGAAGTGGACGCCTGGTACCTCGGCATCTACATCGACGCCTTCGAGTGGGTGGAGATGCCCAACACCCGCGGCATGAGCCAGTTCGCCGATGGCGGCGTGATCGCGAGCAAGCCTTACGCCGGCGCAGCGAGCTATGTCGGCAGGCAGTCGGACTACTGCAAGGCCTGCGCCTACGACCCCAAGCGCCGCCATGGCCGCAGCGCGGAGGGCAAGCCCGCCTGCCCGCTCAACAGCCTGTACTGGGATTTCCTGCTCCGCCACGAGGCACGCTTCGCGCGCAACCCGCGCATGGCGATGCCTTACAAGGCGTGGGCGAAGATGGACGCAGCGGAGCGCGCGGCGACGCGGGCACAGGCAGCGCAATGGCTGGCGCGGCTGGACGCGTTGTGAGGGCGCGGCGGTTCGCGTCCCCGCTTCGCGGCTTCCGCCGCTCCTGCAGGCGCGCGGCGGTTTGCGTAGGAGCGCCGGCAGGCGCGAAGGCAGCGGCCGGGAGGGTGAAGCGCGTCGGTTGCCGGACCGCCCGCTTCGCGGCTTCCGCCGCTCCTACAGGCGCGTGGCGGTTTGCGTAGGAGCGCCGGCAGGCGCGAAGGGCGGCGCTTCAGCCCGCGAGCGCGTGCACGTCCGCGAGCAGCGCATCCACGCTCTCGGGCAGGGTGTCCCAGCCGCACATGAAACGCGCACCACCGGCGCCGATGAAGGTGTAGAAGCGCCAGCCGCGTGCGCGCAGGCCATCGAGCACCGCCGGCGGCAGCTCACAGAACACGCCGTTGGCCTCGACCGGGAACATCAGCCTTGCACCCGCCACCTGCAGCAGGCCGCTCGCCAGGCGCTGCGCCATGGCGTTGGCGTGGCGGGCGTGCTCGAGCCACACGTCGTTTTCCAGGATGCCGAGCCAGGGCGCGGACAAAAAGCGCATCTTCGAGGCAAGCTGCCCGGACTGCTTGCAGCGGTAAGCAAAATCCTCCGACAGCCTGCGATCGAAGAACACCACCGCCTCGCCCACCGGCAGGCCCATCTTGGTGCCGCCGAAGCACAGCACATCAACACCCACCTTCCAGGTGATCTCGGCCGGCGCCACGCCGAGCGAGGCCACCGCGTTGGCGAAGCGCGCACCGTCCATGTGCACGCGCAGGCCGTGCTCGCGCGCGCAGGCGGAGATCGCGGCCACCTCGTCGGGCCGGTACACCGTGCCGACCTCGGTGCTCTGCGTCAGCGTGACCACGCGCGGCTTGGGGTAGTGGATGTCGCTGCGGCGCGAGATCACCTCCAGCACCGCAGCGGGCGTCAGCTTG
>JAKLLJ010000350.1 GCA_023150215.1 Thauera sp.
TCTTCCTTGACCGCCGTTTCGTCGGCCCAGTAGATGACCGCACCTTCGACCTTGGCACGCGCGGCAATGGCCGGATAACGCTCGCGCAGCCAAGCCTGGACCAGATCGTTGCGCTGCTCCATCGCCTTCTTGACCGGGCGCTGGGCGGTGTAGCCCCAGCGCTTCAGATACTTGCCCACGAGGCGATCGGACAACTGCAGTCCAAATTGCTGCTCCACCAAGGCCTGGATCGCCCGCCGAGTCCACAGGGCGAAAGGCAAGCTCAGCTGTTCGGGCACCGCAGCCACGATGCGCTGCCGTACCCAAACCTCCTGCGCCATCGTCAGCTTCCGGCAGGCCCCATAGGGACGGCCCCGCGTCTTCTCGACCAACGCCCCGGCACCGTCCGTGCGCGCTTTCCTCAGCCACGCCTGCACCGTGCGCACATGGACGCCGGCGATCTTCGCCAGCTCCACGCCGTTCATTCCAGACTGCGTATTCAGGCGCAGCACCATCTTGCGCAGCGTCTCGCGCCCTTCAGGACCCAGCTTGCGTGCATCGATCTTTTCCATGCAAACATTATAGAGAAAACAGCTTATTTAAGGGCCGGGTTAATAGCAACGCGATCAGGCGAGCGTTCTCCGACTGGAGGGCGGCAAGGGCAGACGAATCAGCCATCGACCCCATACTCGGACGGAGGCCACTGTTGCGCTGCATGAAGAACGCGCAACACGGCCACGGCGCCGCCCTCGTCCTCGATGCGGTAGACCATGATATAGGTTGGGCGGACGACGATTTCACGGGTACCGGCTATTCGCCCTAGGCGGTACAAGGTTGGCCGCTGCCGGGCGAGTTCAGCCTTTTCTTCGAATGCGTCATCCAACTCGATCGCAGCGACCGGGTTATCCGCCCCGATGTAGTCCATGATGGCCTCGCGGTCGGCCATGGCCATCGGCCGCCAGACGAGCTTCGTCATTGGGCGCGCTGTCGAAGTGCAGTCTTCCGGTTCGCGAAGCGGGCGCGAGCCTCGTCGTCGGAGATGCTCGGCCGGGGATCGTCGATGCTCGCCTGCACCTGCTCGCGGAACCACGCATCATAGGCAGCGGCCTCGTGGGCGCGCTTCATGCGTTCGGCGACATCCTGGCGCGGTCGGCGGCTGGCGTCGCCATCGCTGTAGTGGGTGGCGTCGAGCACGTCGACGCGAACGATGTGCAGCTCGTTGCGCAGATAGTCCATGCAGGTATCCAGGCTGCGCCACATCCTGGGCTTGTCGGTGCGTTGGGTGCCGAGCAGCTTCTCTACCTTGCCCAGTTTGAGCATGACCGACCACCCGCCGGGTCGGCCGATGATGGAAGCGCCATGGATCGCACTAGCCTCGACCATGCGTCGCGCCATCGCGCTGTCGATTGTTTGCGTGCTCATCTGTTAGGCCCCTCTGCAGGCAATGCAAAACTCTGGATCGCGCTGCATTATACTAGATAAAATACACTCAAACAATAGTTAAAAAGCATCTCCCGAGGTAGCACCTTCACCGCCACAGCCGCTCGAACCGCGCCGGGTTGGTTGCCGTGTAGCGCACGGTGTGCTGGATGCTGCGACACCCCAGGTAGTCCTGGATGAGTAGGGTGTCCGCACCCTGTTGAAGATCACCGGCCGCGAACCGATGGGCGCCAAGCCGCCGGCGCCGACGGTGTCGTTCGAGTCCGCGCGCGCACTCGGTAACGTCTGGGCGCTGACCGAGTTGTGGAAGTCGCTGGGCTTCTCGGATCTGCGCCGAGTGTTTCGCCGCACGCGCCGCACCACCGACGTGGAGGCGCTGATCCGTCTGATGGTGCTCAACCGCCTGTGCGATCCGGAATCCAAGCTGGGCGTGCTGCGCTGGGTGCAGACCGTGGCGCTGCCCGACTTCGGGCCGAAGGCGGTCACGCACCAGCAGTTGCTGCGCAGCCTCGATGCGCTGATGGACCATCAGGGCGAGGTCGATGCGGTGGTCGCCGGGCTGCTGCGCCCGCTGATCGATCAGGATCTGCCTGTCGTGTTCTACGACCTCACGACGATTCGAAGCGAAGGACTCAGCCAGCAGGCCGGCGACGTGCGCCACTACGGCATGGCCAAGGAAGGGCTGATTGCCCGCCAGTTCATGCTTGGCGTGGTGCAGACCGCCGAGGGGCTGCCGATCTACCACGAGGTGTTCGACGGCAACACGGCTGAGACGCACACTCTGCTGCCCACGCTCACCAAGGTGCTCGAGCGCTTCCCGTCGGTGCAGCGCCTAGTGCTGGTGGCCGACCGAGGACTGCTCAGCCTGGACAATCTGGAGGCGCTGAAAGCCGTGCGCCTGGCCAGCGGCAAGCCGCTCGAATTCATCGTCGCCGTGCCGGGCCGGCGCTACAACGAGTTCATCGACCTGCTTGAGCCCTTCCACGAAGCGCAGTGCGCTGGCGCCACGCAGGAGGTCATCTCGGAGCACGCCTGGAACGATCTGCGGCTGGTGGTCGCGCACGACCCGATGGATGCGGCCACCAAGACCGAACAGCGCAACGCGCGTATCGACGCGCTGATCCGCCAGGCAGACGAATGGTCGGGCAAGCTCACCGAGCAAGACGAAGGCGTGAAGCACCGGGGCCGCAAGCTCTCGGACAGCGGTGCCAAGGCGCGCTTCTACCATGCGGTCAGCGAAGCGCACC